>CAZLRR010000073.1:0-1706 GCA_964562045.1 uncultured Methanosarcinales archaeon | reverse complement strand
TTTCTTTTTAATGTCAATTTCATACATTTTATAGTCTTACGCAATTCTCTTTAGAATAATCTTCTTCAAACAATCTTTTACCATGTAAATTTTCTAATTCTTCTTGTTCTGAGGCAGAAATCTCATTATATTCGTTTAATTCTTCTCTTACGGCTTTTCGGATTAAACTATATAAATCATCTTTTGAAATTGTAACTGATTCCATATTATTAAATAAAATTTGAAATTTATAAACTTTACTAAGAGTAGCACAAAAGTTTAAAAACTTTTTAATTTTAATTGTATTATGTCTCGAATCGAAAACTATTTCTCATCAATTGATGCTTATTTGGATAAGGCTTATAAGATTGCAAAACAAGCAAAGTCTAAAGGTCTTGATCCGAATACTTATATTGAGATGCCACTTGCAAAGGAGATTTCTGAGAGAGTTGAGGGATTAGTTTCTGTTCTTGCTCCGCAAATTTTAGGAAGTGGAGTTGCAAAAAGAATTCAGGAACTTGAAAATGAATATGGAAAACTTGATTGGCGTGTGGGACTTCAGATTGCATTTGAGGTTGCAGACCAGAAATTTTGTAGTTTTCAGACTAAAAAGGAAGCAATGGAGATTGGAATTCGTGTAGGTTTTGCATATATTACTTTGGGAGTTATTTCTGCACCTCTTGAGGGTTTTATTGATTTGACTATTAAGAAAAGATTGGATGGTAAAGAATATTTAGCAGCAAATTTTGCAGGACCAGTTAGAGCTGCAGGAGGTACGGCTGGAGCTGTTGCGGTTTTGATTGTTGATTATGTTCGTAAGAAAATGGGTTATGCCGAGTATGATCCTACAGATATAGAACTTAAAAGATTTCATGCAGAGCTTATGGATTATAACGATAGATGTGTAAGACTTCAGTATTGTCCGACAGAGGAGGAGACTAGGTTTCTGGTGAGTAATATTCCTATTGAGGTTTCAGGTGATCCTACTGAGAAACTTGAGGTTTCAAATTACAAGGATTTAGATAGGATTCCAACAAATCGAATTCGTGGTGGAATGTGTTTGGTTGTTGGTGAGTGTTTGATTCAGAAATCACCTAAGGTGAATAAACGTATTGAGGATTGGGGAAAAGAATTTGGTATGGAGCAATGGCTGTTTTTGAAAGATTTCCTTGATTTACAGAAAAAAATTAAAGCAAAAGCTGCGGGTGGTGAAAAAAAGGAGGAGAGTAAAGAAGAGAAAAAAGATAAACCTAAGATCTTGCCAAATTATAAGTTTGTTCAAGATATTGTTGCAGGGCGTCCAGTTTTTACTTTTCCTATGAGAAGGGGTGGGCTAAGACTTCGTTATGGACGAAATAGAACTTCAGGTTTTGCATCTAATTCTATGAGCGCTCAAACTATGGAGATTCTTGATGATTTTATTGCCGTTGGAACTCAGCTTAAGATTGAAAGACCAGGAAAAGCAACTGTAATTACAGCTTGTGATGAGTTAGAACCTCCAATTGTCCGTTTAAAAGATGGAAGTGTTAAAAAATTATGGTCTCAAGAAGAAGCTAAAAAATTAAGTTCTGAAGTTGAAGAAATAATCCATTTAGGAGATTTGCTTATTTGTTACGGAGAATTTTCAGAGAATAATCATCCTCTAATTCCAGCAGGTTATTGTGAGGAAATCTGGGTTCAGGAACTTGTTAAGAGAATTAATGAGAAGAAATAGGTTCTTTTTTGGT
>CAZLRR010000072.1:0-1870 GCA_964562045.1 uncultured Methanosarcinales archaeon | reverse complement strand
TCTAAAGAGAATTGCGTAAGACTATAAAATGTATGAAATTGACATTAAAAAGAAAGTGATGAAATTTATAGAATCTTTGGAATTTAAAGAAACTATTATTTACAAATTGAAAGAATTAAAACAATTTAAATCAGGAAGGAAATTAAGACTTGACATTGAGAGATTAAAAGGAACCACAAAAATGTCAAGAATTCTATAGATTAAGAGTTGGAGAAGTAAGATTTATATTTCAAGTTTTGAAAAAAGAAAGAATTTTATATATAAAAAGTGCCGATTATAGGGGAAAAGTATATAATTAAAGTGTCCCACAATTCCCAAACAAGTAAAATTTAAAAACCTCAACTTTCAATTCTTATTAGATGTTAGCCGCACAAATTTCCCGGAACCTTTTATACTTGGATGAAAACCTTGATTCTTACTCAAATACTGCAATAGGTAATCTTGTAAGAGCAATAGGTGAAGGAAAATATATTGCATACATAAACTGCGACAAAAAGGCTTCCAAATTCACAAACTTTCTTGAAAACCTCTCCTTATCATACGAATTTCTCAAAAATTTTCCCAGACTAAGACTTGACATATATATAATCAATGAAAAAAAAATCACAAAATCTCTTCTTCCAATGGTAGAATTCAACACAATAGATGAAAATTTCTTCTGGCCTTCTCTGAAAAATTACGATGTTGTAATCTTTGACAACTTTGATGAGAAATCTTTATCCAAATACTCTTTAATCTCAGCTCTTGGCAGTAAAAACCCCTCTCAGAGTATAATAACAATCACAAAAGATAAAGAAACATTCAAAGAACTAAGCCAAAATTTCTCTGAACATCTTGAAATAAAATCAAAAAAACAAAACACTTTAGCTGCAAACAAAAACATAGTAGCAATATCAGGTGACGGACTTGGAAAATCAACTTATGCATTTGGTCATTTAATCAGAGAATTCATTCAGAAAAAAGATGTTAAACTCATTTATTTTGACAAAGGAAATTACTTTGGTGAGATGGTATTTTTCTCAGGACTAAAAAAATGGTCAAAACTAAATACTATGTATGGAACTTTTGATTTTGTAATTACTGGAATAAATCGTTTCCAAGGAAATCTATATCGTGATGAGAATAGATTTGAAGATACTCTAGAGGCAAGAGAAGCGCTTAGATTACTTGACACCGCAATAAAAAAACAAAGTCCAGTTCTAGCTGATGAATTAACAACAGTAATTGATAAGGGGCTACTTGACATTCGAGAAGTTGAAAAAGTTCTAGAAGATGTAGGACAAGAATTAATCATAACAGGAAATATGATACATCCTCAAATAAAATCTCATTGCAACAAAATAATTGAAATTAAGAAGAACTAATAGAACTTTCAAGCTCTCTTCTACGCTCTTTTTTTCCCTCGCCCCAGCTTTCTGACACATATAAATCTGAGGGTATCCTTCCAAAATATAATCTTGTGGTAGAATTGGTAGAATTGCATTTTTCTGGAACTTCTTCGAAAGGGTGATGATAAAGGTCAAATCGTGATGTCTCGTCATAAAAAGTTTTATGTCTGTATTTGTTTTTTTCAACTTTTAACAATGTTTCCATAAACATACAGGCTTCATTTAAATCTGAATCTGGCATTAAATGTCTATGTAGCTTTCTTCTTAAAGCTCTGTCACTAATCTTCCCATATCTCTGGAAATGATAACCTAGCTCTTCTGCAAACTGTTCAAAATTTTCATGACTTATAAAAAAGAAATTTTGGTGAAATGCATATTCCATATTAAAAAGGCAACCTGATTCTTATATAAGGTTTTTCATTTGTTTTTTGCAAATTTTTCCAACTTTTGGATAAAAACTAATCTTTAAATTTTTAAACAAA
>CAZLRR010000071.1:0-1932 GCA_964562045.1 uncultured Methanosarcinales archaeon | reverse complement strand
TTTGCAAATTTTTCCAACTTTTGGATAAAAACTAATCTTTAAATTTTTAAACAAATAAAATTAAAATTAAACATGGGTAAAATCAAAGGTCTTTTAGAAGATGAAATGCCTCGTGAAAAACTTATGAAATTAGGCCCTCAGAGTTTAACAGATGTAGAACTTCTTGCAATAATTTTAAGAACAGGAACAAAAGAAAAAAATGTAATTGAACTCTCAAGAGAAATTCTAAAAAAATTCTCTCCTCAACAGGTTTCAAGGAAAACTTTTCAGGAACTTTTAGAATTCAAAGGCATAAAACAAGCAAAAGCCTGTCAAATTGTAACACTTTTCGAGCTTTCGAGAAGACTATCAAATAAAAAACAACTCAAAAAATTCAAAATCAATTCCAGTCAGGAACTCTACGAATACTTATACCCCGATTTTGCAAACTTGACAAAAGAGAGACTAATGCTTGTCTTAACTGACACTAAAAACCAAATAATTCGAAAAGAATGGTTCACTGATGGCGGACTTAATTACTCAGTTTTAGATTCAAGAGAAATAATAAAAAAAGTTTTAGATTATGATGCTTTTGGATTTTTTTTAATTCACAACCATCCAAGCGGAGACTGCAAACCCTCACAAGAAGATTTAAACATAACAATCAAACTCAAAGAAGCAGCTGAGCTTTTAAATATTAGACTTATGGACCACATAATAATTGGTGATGATTACTTTAGTTTTTATGAATCAGACCTTTTATAAACTCCTAACTACTTATACACATAGATGAAACTAAAACAGATTCCTGAAGATTTTATAGTAGATGAAATCTATGATTTAGAAGAACTAAAACAAAAACCGCAAGAAAAGCACAATTTCTTTTATTTTCTATTAACAAAAAAAGATTACACACTCTTCAAAGCTCTGGAAAAGATTTCAAACATATTCCATACAAATCCTAGAAAAATCAATTTTGCAGGAACAAAAGATAGAGTAGGTGTTACAACACAATTAATCTCAATTCCTCAAATAAATAAAGATAGACTTGAAAAAAATTTAAACTATTTCAATTCAAAATTCAACGACTTAAAACTTAAATTTCTGGGAGAATTTTCCTCAAGACTAAATCTTGGAGATAACAAAGGAAATAAATTTGAAATAACTGTCAGAGATTTAGATGAAAAAGACATTGCACTTGCCAAAGAAAATATACAACTAATAAAAGAAAAAGGTGTTTTAAATTACTTTGATGAGCAAAGATTTGGTTTTGCCGGCAATTCCCATATTATTGGAAAATATATTCTAAAAAACGATTTAGAATCCGCAGTAAAAGAAATATTAACTTCTCTTCCTCCAAATCCTAGAGAAGAATTAGTTAATTTTGTAAATTTTGTCCTCGAATATTGGGATGGAATTAAATCTTCAAACGATGCAATAATTGAAAAAGCTCAGAGTTTAACTAAAGAAAAATCAAACGAATGGAGAATGCTAGGCTTTTTAAAAAAACACAAAAATGATTTCGCAGGAAGTTTTAGAATTCTGCCTAAAAAATTGCAAACTTTGTATTTAAATGCATATCAATCTTATATCTTCAATGAAATCTTAAAACATCATGAAATTGATTCTGGAAAACTTGAATTAGTAAATTCTGAATCTAAATTTGAAGGAGATGTAAAAGTATTGGTTGAGAGAATCTTATCCGAAGATGAACTCGGCTATGAAAATTTCAATCTTACTTCCATGCCAGAATTAAAACTTGATAAAGCTTTCAGGGAGGTTAGAATCAAAATTTCTCAGCTTGAGATATCAAAAGAAGAAAAAGACGAACTAAACTCAGGCAAATTAAAAGTATTGGTTAGCTTTTCTTTGCCACCTGGAGCTTATGCAACAAATGTCATAAAACAGATTTTCAGATAGTAAAATATATAAATAAAATCGCTTGTCTTAAAT
>CAZLRR010000070.1:0-2171 GCA_964562045.1 uncultured Methanosarcinales archaeon | reverse complement strand
TCTTCCATACTCAACAATTTGCAAGCAAATTCTTGGTCGCAAGAAAAAAACTAAATTTGGTACAAATTTAGATATTTTTCTTCTATTTCGTGCATATCTCCAGGAATAATTATACAAATAGGTTCTTTCAAATCGTGAGATTTATCATACTCAATTAGTTCTCCAATGGCGCCATAAACAATTTTCTCATCATCAAAACCTAATCTAGAACAAATAACTGCTGGAGTTTCAACATCAATAAGCATTGTATCTTTTTCTTCAATTTCTTCATTTTGAAGCATAAGTTGTGGTACTGCCATAAGAAAACTAAAAGCATCACGAGCTTTCAAATACTTCTCCTTTCCTTTATACGCAACATCATTTGAAGGATTCAAATCCAAAAGAAACAAAGAATGCGCTCCCATCTTATGATTATCCTGATAAACTAAATAAGGAGTTCTAGGCATAAACTTATCACTAAAAAATGGAATTGAAGTAATCTTTCCAAACTTATAAAACTGAAGCCCTGTTCTAGTAATTGCATTCCCAATAGAAACATTATTGTAAACCTTAGTTTCAATTCCCATCTCCTTTGCTCTTAAAAGCAAATCAGTATGTGTTGTTGCAATAAGCGGATCACCTAAAATAAGCAAAGCAACATCACGACTTTTAGCAGGATTTAAGATTTTCTCTTCAATTTGTGATTCAACAACATCTCTATCAACAATAGTGATTTTCTTATCAACAAACTTCTCAAGCTCTTCAAAAGAATCCTGATAAAAAGAAGTATAATACTCTAAAAAAACTTCATCGCACTTCTTTATCGCTTCAAACATCTCAAAATTAATATGTTCTTTCTTTGCGCCAATACCAATTAAATGTAACATACTAAAAAGAAATAAAACATATTTTATAAGTTTGTTGCCTGATTAGTTATTTCTTACTTTCATATTAAATTTATCTCGAGTAAATTTATTCAATATCTTATTTCCTGAATTATTCAAAACAAGCTGCATAACAGCGATAGTTATAATTGGAAAAATAATAAAATGGATTGTATTATAAATTTCCAAAAGTCCAAAAGCTACTCCAAAATATCCCGGATAAAACGTCAAATACCAAAGTAAAGATTTCGTATTAGTAAACTTCCCATAAACTTTGCAAAAATCCCAAAAAAACTTCAAAGACAGAATCATAATAAAAAGCCACCCTCCGATAATCATCCATTTCACAATAATTGATTCCGGGAAAAGAAATCTTTTAAAAAAAAGGTGCATACAAGTCCAAAAAAAAGGCATAACAAAAAAAATTACAAGCCCTCTCAAAGGTTCTGGAGTTTCATCATCATATTTTAAAAACTCTTTATTTATGTCGTAAATCCACTTTATAGAATAAAGTCCAAGAGTGATAATTGTTAAAAAAAGAATTCGTGTAGGATTATCTTCTAAAATTCCCGAGTAGAAAAGATATTGCTTTTCTCTAAAATCGTCCTCTTCTGTCATAGAGATTTTGAAATTTTAGATTTTAAATAATTTTGTCATCAAAATTAAATAGTTCTTTCTATCAATTCAATCTCCAAAGGGGAAAAATCAGTTCTTCCCTCAGCAATTTTATTTGCAATGTCTATAACTGTTGAAGTTAATTGTCTTTCGGGCCTGAAAATCTTATGCCCGGGCAGCTGTTCTTTTATCCTTTTTGGCAAATGGGGTGGCACAATAACATGACCATAATTCTCACTTACAATCAAACTTCGATATCCAAATAATATTATTCCTTGGTTTAAACCTTTTATTTCTTTTGTTCTGATATAATTCAAAACAAGACCATTTTCTGGCATTTCCAATCCGTGCTTATATCTTTTAGGAATTACAAGACCTGCAATAATATATCCTTCACCCTCAGAATTATGTCCTAAAACTAAAGTATTTTCCATCTTAAGCCTTATTTGACTTTAGAATATATAAACTTTTGCTATATCTGAATAAATTTAGAAAAAACACGGTCAAAAATCAAATTGATTTTTTCGGTGCACTTTAAACAAGTTTAAAGAACATCAAGACTGGGATTTGAAAGTTTGTGAGCTTGAGAAACAAACCGCCAGAAATCTTTGATTTCTCTTGCTCTTCGCAACGAAGTGGAGAAGTGTTCCGAACGAACTTGTGAGTGACCGAACCTGCGATAGCAGGGTGAAA
>CAZLRR010000069.1:0-2481 GCA_964562045.1 uncultured Methanosarcinales archaeon | reverse complement strand
CTAACAGGTATTAAACTGAATAAAATGGGATAAAATAACATATTACGGGATAAACAGCAGAAAATTCTACTCAGTTCATTAGATATATTTATAAACTCTGGTGTCAAAAACTAAACTATGAACAACGAAGAAATATTGATAAAAACCTCAAATTTGATGAAAATGAAAGGATTTAGCCAAAGAAGCATAAAATCTTATCTATTCCATATAAGCCAATTTATGAAAAAGTCAGAAAAAGAGCTGAAAAACTCCCGAAAATCTGACTTTGAAAACTACATACTAAAAGAAATTGATAGAAAATTAGAAAAAAACACAATTCGATTAAAAATAGCAGCATTAAAATTTGTCTGTAACCACATATTAAAAGAAAAACTTGAAATCAATACAATTCCTATGCCAAAAAAGAAAAAAACGCTCCCAAAATACCTCTCACAAAAACAAATAAAACAATTAATTGAAAATATCAGAAATCCAAAACATAAACTAATGATAATGACTTTATATTCAACTGGAACAAGAGTTTCAGAATTCATAAATCTCCAGAATCAAGATATAAATTTCGAAAATAACACTGTAATGATAAGGCAAGGCAAAGGAGAAAAAGACCGACTAACAATAATTAGTAAAAACCTAAAAAACAAACTTTTAGAATACAAATTTATGAACTCAACAAAAAAATATCTCTTCGAAACAAACAGAAACAAGAAATACGTGGTAGCCACAATAGAAGCAATCATAAACAAAAATAATCCTTTCAAAGACATAAAAATAACGCCACACATGCTAAGACATTCATTTGCAACTCATCTATTAGAACAAGGAACAGACATAAGATTTATACAAAAACTTTTAGGACATCAAAGAATTGAAACCACCTCAATTTATACACACATTGCAGACATAAACTTAAATGTAATTTCAAATCCCCTAGATTCAATTTAATACTCAACAATTATAAATAAATTATTACTTACTCTCTTTATGAGAAAACCAACTAACACGAAATTTTACTCGAAACTTTTAGGAGAACTCCCAAAAGGATGTCAAATGTGCGTTAAAGGAGAAAAGTTGGTTTTATACATTACAGGAATTTGCCCAAGAAAATGTTGGTATTGTCCGCTTTCTGAAAAACGAAAAAACAAAGACGTAATTTTTGTAAACGAATGGCAAACTAACTCACAAAAAGATTTAATTCAAGAAGTGAAATTATGCCAGTCAAAAGGTGCAGGAATTACGGGCGGAGACCCACTCTCAAAACTTGATAGAACTACTCAATACATTAAACTTTTAAAAAAAGAATTTGGTAAAAAATTCCACATTCATCTATACACAAGTTTCGAATTAGTTACAAAAGAAAACTTGCAAAAACTCTATGACTCAGGACTTGATGAAATTCGTTTCCATCCAAATTTAAGCGATAAAAAGTTATGGAATAAAATCAATATCGCAAATGAATTTAAATGGGATGTTGGAGTTGAAATTCCTTGTATTCCAAAACTTGAAAAAGAAACTTTTGAACTAACAGACTTTTTAGAAGGAAAAATCAAATTTCTAAATTTAAACGAGTTCGAAATTTCAGACTTAAACAGCGAAGAGATGACCGCCCAAGGATATGAAATGACAAGCGATATTTCTCACGCCATTTCAGGCAGCTTAGAACTTGGAGAAAAAATTTTGAAATATTGCGAAAATAAAAGCTTTTCAGTGCACTTTTGCAGTTCGAAACTCAAAGATAAAGTCCAGATGCAAAATCGTTTCAAATTACGTGCAGAGAGCATTAAAACAAAATTCGACATTATAACTGAAGAAGGTTTACTTTTACGTGGAATAATTGAGCTTAGAGAAAAGAGATTAGAGAGTAGAGATTTAAATTACTGGGCAGAATTTCTAGAAGAAGAAGGACTAGAAATTTTTATTGACGAAAACAAAAACCGTTTAATAACTTATCCAGAACATGTTGAACAATTTGCAGACATCTTAAAAGATTTAGGACTTATTCCTTCAATCATTGAAGAAGACCCAACAGTTGAAGCCTTCATTGTTAATCGTGATTATTTATAAAATTATAAAAAATAATGTAAATAATACTGCTGCCAAAATAATTATCATTATTCCAAGTTGTTTTTGTTTTTCTGTTGTCATATTAATCTTTATCTTCCGCAATTTCTTTTTCTGTAAACAAATAATCTTTCAATTCGCCATCAAATTCTGGGTCATTTCTTCTAATCCATTCTAAAAGCATTGCCGAATGTTCTTTTTCTTCCTTGGCATTATGTTGAAGAATTTTTCTCAACTCTTCATCTTTGCAAACATCAATACGTTCATTATACCAATTTATCGCATCAAGTTCCTCTTTCAAAGAATCAATGGCTCTCTTCATATTACGTGTCTTTTCAGATAACTCCTCTCTTTTTTCGTGATACATTTTATACTAATTCCTCAAGCTCTTCTTTTATAAGTTTTTCTCTTAAAAACTGAAGT
>CAZLRR010000068.1:0-2654 GCA_964562045.1 uncultured Methanosarcinales archaeon | reverse complement strand
CCAACTAATCCAAAATCAGAATTCTCCTCCAAAAAACTAACCTCAACATCCAATCTTTCAGGCATTGAAATATCATCACTGTCAAAAATTGCAACATATTTAGATTCTTTAGACATCAATTTAAAACCCTTATTTCTTGTTTTTACAATTTTTAAATTTCTATCATTTCTAAATGCTCTAATCCGCCTATCTTTTTTTGCGTAACTTTGAATTATTTCCCAACTAGAATCCCTAGAACAATCATCAATAATAATGAATTCGAAATTCTTATATGTTTGATTTAAAATACTCTCAATTGCCTCAGGCAAATACTTTTCATTGTTATAATTTGGCATAATTACTGAAACTAATGGTTTACTTATTTTCACTTTCATTCCCTCCGAATTTTAATTTTTATTCCTTCTTCAATTGGCACTTCAGAAAGTAGAACTAAATAACCTCCGCCTCCTGCACCTGATAATTTATAACCAAATACTTTGTCTTTATAAATATTAATAATTTTTTCTATTTCGGGATTTGACATTGAAGGAAATAAACCTAATTGTGAATTAAAAGAATCAATCATTGCCTTTCCTATTTGTTTTAAATCTTTATTCTTTATTGCTTGCCAGAAATCAAAACTAGAATTAGATAAGTTGGTAATTGCCTCTTTATCTTGAAGATTAGCATTCCGATAAACTTCATAATCATCTGTTCTTGGCCAAAGTGAAACTAAATATAAGTTATTTTCTAACAAATCCAGAATTTGTTCATCCAAGATAGACTCAATATTTTCGGGCCAAAAATCGCCACAATATTTTAATTTATTTAAACCGGGATAAACAATTCCAATTGCATCTTGTGAACCCGAAATCTCTTTTTTTCCAGGAGGATTTTCTACTGAGAATAATACTTTGGCTAGAAATTCTTTATCTTTATTATAAGGCAAATTATTACCCCACAAAAGTTTTGCAGTATTGTGAGTGCTACTTGATAAACCTGAACGAGTCATAATTTCAAAATTTGGTTCAATTGAAATTGTAATTACACTTCCAGAGCAGATGGATGAAACAAAAGGTTGATCAAGCCATCCTCCAGCTAAATCTAATCTATAAGGAATGTTGTCAACTTTTTTTGTGTCAGTTGTTGATCTTGCAGGGAAGTCTTTATGAGGTAGTCTTTTCAATACAATGTATTTAATACCTAAATCTAAACAAAGCTCTTTTTTTTGTGGTTTATCCCCGTCCTCATTTACAATGAAATAATCAGGATTTAATTGTTTTAAATCTTCTTCAAAATCTAAATGTCCACTACCTGAATTTACTATAACTTTTTTTACACAATTAATTTTTTCAAGCATATATTTTCTCTCTTCCTGAGAATAAGTTGGCGCCCTATTTTTTAATTCAATAATAGTTTTATCTGAACCAACTCCCACATAAAGATCACCATAATTTGAAGCATCTTCTAAGAATTTAATGTGACCTGGATGTAATATATCAAAACATCCTGAAACAAAAACTTTATTTCTTTCTTTTCCTATCACTTTTCAGATGTGCTACTTCTCTTGTTAATTTTGTGATTTCTTGTCTTTGGTCTTCGGATTTGTTGTATAAAACAAACAAAAAGAAGTAAGCAATAAAAATACTTAAATAAATTATGAAATTTATTCCCGACTCAATATTGAAAAAGTTTTCAAAAAAGTTTAGAAGTGAAGGAAATAATACCAAAATCAGCAAAGCAATATAAACGCCTAAGAATCCGGTTTCAGCAAGAAGATGCGCCCTTTTTTTTCTTGTAATAATGTAAATTACATACGAAATTACAACAATTGAGAGTATAATAAAGATTAAACTACTTGTGTCCATAATATGTGAGAGAATAAGTAGTTTATATATTTTTTGTACTAATTTTTAAACAACATTTTAACAAAAATCTTAATTGAGTTAGAAATTTTCTGTCCCTTTGCTTTTGAGTAATCAGTGTAATCAATGTATACCGGAACTTCTTTATACCTAACTCTTTTCTTTGCAATTTCATCTAAAATCTCACTTGCATGTTCAAAACCATCCATTGTCATATCTATCATTTTAGCTGCTTTTTTGTTCATAACACGATATCCATTATGAGTGTCAGTTAATCTGATGCTTGATAAAAATAAAGTAATTAAAAGAGCCCCTTTTAGAAGAACTTTTTTTTTGAATGGGACAAGTTTTCGTGATTCTTTCATTAAAAATCTTGAACCTAAAGCAATGTCACATTTTCCTTCTTCTAAAGGTTTTAAAAATTTTGGCAAATCAGAGATTCTGTGTTGTCCGTCCGAATCAAATGTTGCAATGTATTTACAATCCTCTTGTTTTAGCGCATAATCTATTCCAGTTTTTAATGCCGCACCTTGTCCTCTGTTAATTACATGTTCAAGATGAATGCTACCTTTTTCTTCTGCGTATTTTTCTGCAATCTGAGGGGTTCTATCTGTTGGTCCGTCAGTTACAACAATTAATTTCTTATAACCATTCTTTAAAAGCTTGTCAAGTGTTGATCCTATTGCTTTTTCTTCATTATAGGCAGGAATTACAAAATAAATTTGGTCTTTTAATTTTTGAGAAATTTGCATCTAATTTAAGACAAGCGATTTTATTTATATATTTTACTATCTGAAAATCTGTTTTATG
>CAZLRR010000067.1:0-2693 GCA_964562045.1 uncultured Methanosarcinales archaeon | reverse complement strand
CTGAAAATGCTCCATCAGTTCCACATTTCGCTCCGTTAATTCTCTCAAGCATTTGATCTCTTGCTTTAGCGTCAGAATTAGACAAAAGATTTGGAATCATTTCAGGATTCTCATTAATAATTTCACTTAAATCTTGTTGGAGATTGTTATATTTCTCTCTCTCAGCGTTATAGTTATCACGAGTTACTTCCATATCCTTATCTAAAGTTCCGTCAGCCTTTCTTGGATAATACTTCTCTCCGTCTCGAACATAATCATCATATTTAAAATCTGAAGTTAAAGCTTCAGAAAGTTGGGTGTTCCCATCATTATCAAGAATAACTCCCTCCCGCATAGTATAATCAAAATATCCGGGGTATTTTTCATGAAAACCAATCGGATCATCCCTTAAATTTATTCCACCTAATGATATCTCTACATTTTGATCATCATTATTTATAACTCCATTCGCTAAAATATACACATCATTTCCGTCATTTACATTCGTAGAGATATGAGTTCTTAAATTCTCACTATTTTTAAACTCTTTATTGCCAATAGTCACAGTTCCACCCCCGGGAAAATTTTCTACAAGATTTGCTAACTGAGTTGCTTGCTCAGTTATAGTATCTACAACTCCATCTGCAGAAGAGTCAGGCGAACCTTCCGTGACTTTAATTTCTAAAGGTTCATCAGCCCAAACACTCCCAACAATTCCAAACAACAAAATCAAAATTAACAATTTCTTATATAACATAAATAAACTTCTGCAAAAACTAATTATAAATTATTATTAAACCCGAGAAGTAACAAAAAGAGATGAGAGATTGGAGATTAGAGAATAGAAACTTGAAATATTATTCAAAATAGAATTATTCTGAAATGAATAACTTTATAAATAATTAAAAACATACAAAATTATGAAATTTTACAATAGAGAAAATGAACTAAAACTATTAAACGAAAAAATAAACAAAACAGGATTCGATTTACTAGTACTCTCAGGAAGAAGAAGGGTTGGAAAAACTGAACTAATCAAACACCTAAACAATATAACATTTTACTTCTATGTCTCTGAAGAAAATGAAAAAACCCTACTAAACGAATTTTCAGAAAAAATAAAAAACAAATTTAACGAAGAACTAATCGAATTTACAGACTGGAACATATTTTTTAAATACCTAATCTCAAAAGCAAAATCTCAAAAAATAGTAGTAGTCTTTGATGAATTTCAAAATTTTAAAAAAATCAACCCTGCATTTTTCTCAATCTTTCAAAAACACCTAGAAGAAATCTCTCGCCAAGACTTAAATCTGAAATTTATCTGCACCGGTTCATACATCAACATGATAAAAGACATCTTCAACAACTCCAGCTCAGCACTATATGGAAGAAAAACAGGAGAAATGCTATTAAAACCCCTAGAATTCAAATACATCAACGAATACCTAACACAAGTCCACAACATAACAAACAAAGAAGAAATCATCAACATATATGGGCTCTTTGGCGGAATTCCAAGATACTATGCACTACTAGAAAAATCCAAAATAAAAAATTACATCGAAGTACTAAACGAATTCGTATTTAACGACCTAGCAGTTTTAAAATCTGAAATTAGAGACCTATTTTTCGAAAACATACTAAACATAAAAAAAGAATACATCTCAATACTAAAAGCAATATCTTTAGGACACAACACAAACAAAAAAATTAGCGACTACACAAAAATAATCCAAACTTCCCTTCCAAAATACCTAGACGAATTAGAAAACATATATGAAATCATCCAAAGACAAACACCAATAACTCAAGACACGCAAAAATCAAAAAGAGGAATATATAAAATAAAAGATTACTTCTTACTATTTTGGTTTAGATTTATAGAAAAATACAACTCTTACTATCAAGAAGCAGACTACAAGTTCATAAAAGAAAAAATAAAACTAGAATTTACGGATTTTATCGGGAAAAACTGTTTTGAAAACTTAACAAAAGAATACGTAAAAACCAAATATAAAGGTTTTTTAGTTGGATCCTGGTGGCAAGGAAAAGAAGAAATTGATATTTGTGCCCACAATTACGAAAAAGAATATATTCTTGGTGAAGCAAAATGGTCAAATAAAAAAATTGGATTTACTCTATACAATCAACTAATAGAAAAATCAAAAAAAATCGGCAACATAAAAATAAAGAAATTAATACTCTTCTCAAAATCAGGATTTGAACAAAATCTAATAAATAAAAAAGAAGAACTGAATTTAGAATTAGTTGATATAAATAAATTATTCAAAGAACTAACTTGAACTATTATTCGAAATAGAATTATTCTGAAATGGATAACTTTTAAAATGCAAATAAACCTCAACTCAGTAAAACTCACTGAGGTTATACGTTTTTTAGGAATTTGAATTTATCTCTTACTTTTAAGACCTCGGAGTGTGGCCGACCAAAATTTATTAGTTAAAATAGGAAATTTTGGCTAGGAGGAGGAGGGAGACAGTTTAAAAGTTGGCAAGAATATAGGTTATAACATCCCAAAGATTAGGATTTTAATTCTAACATTGGCTAGCAAAAACGAAGTTTTTGGGGAGGTTTGGGGAATTAAATCTATTAAAATCTTAATCTTTTAATAACTCATATAACAAAAATGCCAACTTTTTTTCTTATAATTTGAGACTATTTCAAACACAAAAAGTAAAAACGCATAACTT
>CAZLRR010000066.1:0-2721 GCA_964562045.1 uncultured Methanosarcinales archaeon | reverse complement strand
AACGAGCCGCACGGGATTCGAACCCGCGGCCTATAGATTAAGAGTCTATCGCTCTAACCAAGCTGAGCTAGCGGCTCATAACTTAAGGGTATTGAGATAGATTTAAAAAGTTAACTAATTCTGATACTTTATATGAATATAATCATTTCTCTTCTACTACTTGTTTTGGGCTTTTACGTGCTATTTAAGGCCGCAGATTTTTTTGTAAATTCAGCATCAAAACTTGGGCTAAAACTTGGGATCTCGAAACTTATTTTAGGTCTTACAATTGTTGCTTTTGGAACTTCAATTCCTGAACTTTTCACAGGACTTTTTTCAGTATTTTTCACAGCAGATTTCTCCGATTTTATAGTTGGAACAATTTTAGGTTCAAACATTACAAACATTTTTTTAATATTTGGAATATTTCTAACTATTGCTGGTTCAACTTATATAATTAAAAAACCAAGATTTGATTTATTTATTCTTTTAACTGTGAGTTCTTATTTTGCAATTTTTGTTTATTTTGGTTACTTTAATTATTTGCTTCTTGGGCTTTTGGGAATTTATATTGGATATCTATATTATTTGAAAGTTTCAAGTGCAAAAGATTTAGAACAAGAAGCAGAAATTGAAGTTTCAGAAATTAAGGATTCATATTTTAAACTTTCAATTGAAATTCTAATCTCGTTAGTATTTCTTTTTTTTTCGGGAAAACTAATAATTTATGATATTCAAGAATTAGGATTAATTTTTGGAGTTCCAATCTCAGTTTTAACTCTTACAAGTGTAGCAATTGCAACATCTCTTCCAGAACTTGCGGTAACAATTTCAGCTGCGAGAAAAAAAGAAACAACACTTTTAGTTGGAAATATCTTAGGTTCAAACATTATTAATATTTGTTTAATTATTGGTCTTTCAGGTCTAGTCGGAACATTTAACATTGATGTTACAAATTATTTTCTATCATTAATAGTATTTGCAATTGCAACAACTTTATTTTCAATAGTATTATTTATCGGAAAATTTAACAGAGTTTATGGGGTAGGATTTTTAATATTTTATGCACTTTATGTCTTATCCTTGTTTATTTAAAAAAATTAAGAAATAAAATTTACATCCTATTAAGTTTTGCTTCAATAACTTTTAGATTATTTTTAATTCTGTCAAGTTTTCCAACATTTTGAGGTTTAGAAGTTGGAACAGATTTAGTGGAAGTTTTAGGTTTGGATTCTTTTTTCTCTTCTGTTTTTGGAGAAACTATTTTTTCTTCTTCGACCTTTTTCTTTTTCATTTGTGGCGTTTTCTGTGGTTCAAGTTTTTCTAAATCTTTTTGTGTATTTAAAATTGCAGCTTCAACATTTGGTAAAAGTTTTTTTAAATCCTGATATTTTGAACTAATTAATTCAATTCTTTTCTTAATCTCATTTGAAATATCTTTTTTTCCAGCTCTAACTTTAATTAGTTTCTCGTATTCCTCTTGCATCACAAGTGAGTTTTTAATACATGTTAACAAGTCTTTTCTCTTTTCTTGGGCATTATAAAAATTAATGTACAAATTATCGCTTGCGGTTTGTTTTTTTGCTACCATTATAAACTCACCCTGTCGATTTTAATGTCTATGTCCTCTATAAAATTTCTCCAGTTTTCAAGAGCTTTTGTTTCTTCATCGCAAATATCGGAATACTTTTTCATAAGAGTGTTAATCTTGTCTTGCTCATCATGTATTTCATGCAATAATTTCACTATATCTTTAATGTTTTCAAGACGGATGTATATTTCTCTTTTTCTGTATTCCATTTTCATTTCTCAAATATTATGTTGTCAACCTCATAAAGTTTATCTTCGATGTATTGAAATTGTTTTTTCATATTTTCAAATTCAATATCTTCTTCAGATTTAATGTCAGTAATTCTTGCGTAAGTTTCTCCTGCTTCTTTTGTTTTCTTTTTAACTTGGTCAGTTATTTCTAGTAATGCTTTAAACTGGCTTGTTGTAATGAAAAAAGAATTAGGTTCATCAACAACATGGGAAGAAACATGCTTGTTGCTGATAAAAGATACATTACTTAGTTTTTCAACATTTTTTTCTTTTTCGGGTTTGTTATATTCTGCTCCTTGAGAATGTACATCAGAAACATCAAACATCCCATTATCTGTTTTTTCTTTTGAACTATGTTCTTCTATTTCTCCAGTTTCCAAACCTTCAAATTCCAAATCCCCAAAATTAAATAAATCTTCATTATCGTTTTCTTTTGTATTTTTCTCAGGTTTTCCAGAAGAATTTTCTTCATTGTTTTCTTCCTCACTTTCTATTCCTGAAACTTCATTTTTGATGTCATTGAGGTTTCCTACAGGAGATGGAGGAATAAGTCTTCCGCTAGGTTCTGCAGGTTTTGGTGGTTCAGGCATATTTCCTGATGGTGCTGGTGGAGCATTTGGTGCCAGAGGAGCTGAATTTTCTGGTGCTGGTGGCATTGGAGGAGCATTTGATTTAGGACTCTCTCCTCCAGGAGTTGGCGGTGGAGGTATTTGTCCTCCTTGTGTTTCTTCTTTATGCTTACTAAATAATCCCATAATAATTTTATTAATAAATTTTATATAATAATTTGTCCGTTCTGAAAAGTAAAGAAAATGCTTTTTTTCTAAGAAGTAAACTTTTTTTAGTTAAATTTATTAATTTTTAAGTTTTATTCCTTGGAATACCCCAACTTTTAAGTTGGGGATGAAATGTATATTCTAA
>CAZLRR010000065.1:0-2750 GCA_964562045.1 uncultured Methanosarcinales archaeon | reverse complement strand
CTTAGAATATACATTTCATCCCCAACTTAAAAGTTGGGGTATTCCAAGGAATAAATCTCATTTTCTAATTTCCACTAAATAAAGTAGACACACATTAAAATTTCTACTCACTTCAGCATTTCAACATAATTTTTCTACTCATTTCATAAGAAACCTTTATAAATCTCAAACAACAAAGAATACTTACAATGGCAAACAAACCCGTTGACAATTATAACATAAAAGGCATTAAGGCGGCTGTATGGCAGCATGAATCTGGAGAAAAAACTTTCAGAAACTTAACTTTGAAAAAATCCTATAAAGATGATAAGGGTGAATTCAAAGAAACAGAAAGTTTTAATGTAACAGACATCCCTCAGCTAGTTGTTGCTCTTAACGAGATTTACAAAAAAGAAATGCTGGGTGAATATGCATGATTCCCTTACCAAAATAACTAAGTCCATTTTTAACGACAGTGTGATAACCAAAAGAATTGATATCGTCCTACCAGAAAAACTCTGGAGTCCCGTTCCGGAAATATCAACTCTATTATTTTTTAAACAATACAAACTCATGAAGTTTTAGCAATTTTAATTCAGAATAAGACATTTTGCTTCAAGGCGTAACTTGTGTACGTCAGAAGCGAAATAACGAAATTATGAATAAAAGGGCAAAACTTTATTTCTCTTTAAACTCTGCATCCTTAAACTTAGGCTTACTCTTAACTTTTTTCTTTACAACTTTCTCTCTCTCACGTTTCTCACGAAAATCAGGCGACATATATCTAGCATTAATTACTGTAAACCTCTCCTGTCCGAAATGATGTGCCGCTAAATCTAAAAAAGCTGGAAATAAAGATAAAACCTGAAAAACAATTCCAATAAAAGGAATAAAACTTAAAGCAATTCCCATAATTAAAGGCACTTCAAATAAAATATTCAAAACTCTTCTTCTCCACAAAGAAATATTTGTCTGAATCAGAATTAAAATCAAAATAATCCCTCCATATTCATAAAAATCAAGTTTTACAATTGAAATAATCAAAAGCACAAAAATCGCATATGCAATAACAATCTGTATTAATTTTCCAAGTTTCATTTTGTTTGTATAGTTATAATATTAACAACTCCTAAAAGTTGCTCGCCAGTCACCTGATTTTTAACAATCAGAACATTCTTAAAAGCATTTCTACCAATAACCTCAATCTCTTCTAAAGGCTCATTCTTATAAAGGGTAATTTCATTATCCTTTTTCTCCAAACCATCATCATCATATTCATACAATTGAATTGTAACATTCCCATAACCAAGTTTTCCTCTCAAATAATCCTTTCCCTCAACAGCAGAAAAATTAGAAAAAACCTCCAAAGAATGATAATCCAAAGCTCTCTCAACATGACCTTGCTTACTAACTCTTAAAAGCTCCAAATTATTCAAAAAATGATATTTTTCAAAAGACCGTTCAAGTTGGTCCTTCTCATATAACTCCTTCAAATCCTTCGAATTCGAATTATTATACCATGTAAGCCCAAAAAAAAGCACAAGATAAACTATAATAATAATACCAAAAGTCTCTCCAAACTTAATTTGAGCCTTCTTCATACATAAAAGTTAAAACTAAAGTTTATAAAAGTTCTCTTTACAATTTGAATATGGTAAAAACTCAAAAAACAAAATTCCTTGAATTTCCAAAATCACTCTGGAACTTCAAACTATTTTCAAAAGATTTCTCTTTGAAACACTTAATTTACTACGATGCATTGATTTATGTAATCTTAATGTTTTTAGTATTAATACTAAACGATTCATCAAGAATAATTCCACGTTCAATAATGGATATATTCGCATTTGCATTTTTGGGGATTTTAATTTATGTTTTTATAATTTATGGTTTATTTTTTATGTTTTTAACAGCTTTTGAAGGAAAAAAACTAAAATCCTTCTTTGAGAGTTTTTTTGTATTCTTAGCATTAATATTTCCCTTTTTCTTAGTGTTTCACGTACTAAATATTTTTCAAAAAATATTTTGGTCTTCCACAATAATTAGCTTATTTACACAATTAATCATATTTCTCTTATTTTTTTATATGATAATTAATATAGTTTTAAACTTGAAAAATTACTATAAAAACAACGGTTATAGAATAGTTGCAAGTTTTGTATTAACTCTATTAGTCTTAATTACATTATCAATTATGATGTTTGTAATTACAATATTTGGTAATCTTTAAAAATTTTTACATGAAAATTTCATGTACTGTTTTATAATTATCATAAATCTCAGCTTTGGAAAACCACATAGAAATTTCTTTCTCCGCAGTTTCAACAGAATCAGAAGCGTGAATAATATTTGTAATCCCATATTTATGTCTATCTCCTCTAGCATAATTCATATGAGCATAATCTCCCCTAATAGTTCCAGGCTCAGCAGCTGAGGGTTCAGTAGATCCAGTCATTTTTCTTACTACTTTAATTGCATTTGCGCCCTCAAGAATTAAAGCAATAACAGGACCAGAAGTAATAAAATCCTCAATAGATTTATAGAAAGGTTTGTCAACAATATTTGCATAATGTTTTTTTGAGAAATCTTTATCAATATGCATAAACTTAAGACCTACAATTTTAAGTCCAACTTTTTCAAATCTGGCGATAATATCGCCAACCAGTCCTCTCATAACACCATCAGGTTTTATCATAACGAAAGTTTTTTCAAACTCTATCTCTGTCATATGAAAAACAGAATTTATTTATTTATAAACCTAACCCTATAAG
>CAZLRR010000064.1:0-2751 GCA_964562045.1 uncultured Methanosarcinales archaeon | reverse complement strand
AAGTCGTCACAAGGTATCCGTAGGGGAACCTGCGGATGGATCACCTCCTTTTTTTAAAACGAAACAACAATTCTACTTAATGATTAATTTTAGCATAATAACTAATATTGATATTTATTTGTCGTAGGGGAACCTGCGGATGTTTTTTTTAAGCGAAGCGTAAAAAAGCTTAGGAATCTCCGATTTCTTGAGATCACCTCTTTTTTTAAGATATTCTAAATAACAAATTAAAACAACTAAACAGATATTTTTACCGTAGAAACTAGATTTATTTTTTGTAAAAAGATTCAAAAAATACCTATAAAATTAAAGAAGATTTGAGAAATAGAGTTTTATATTAATTAAGACAAAATTATATAAATCCTTTAAAATATAATCTTCTTATGAAACAAATTGAGCTTGAATTTGAAGGCGAAACATTAAAAGGAATTCTTATCAAAGAAGACAAAACTCATTTAACGCTAAAACTAAAAAGCGGATATAATGCAAATTTGGAAAAATCAAAAGTTAAAATACTAAAAGAAGAAGAACTAAAAGAAAAAACTCCAAAAAAAGAAGAGAAAAAACAAAATAAAAATTTGCCGAAAATAGTAATTTTACACACTGGTGGAACAATAGCTTCTAAAGTTGATTATGCAACAGGAGCAGTTTCTTCTAAATTTAAACCTGAAGAACTTCTTGCAATGTATCCAGAACTTCAAGATAAAGTTCAAATTAGCGCAAAAATGATTGGAAATTTTTTCTCTGAGGACATGAGGTTCGGGCATTATAATTTAATGCTTGAAAATATCGAAGCTACATTAAAAGAAAATCCAATAGGAGTAATTATTTCTCATGGAACAGACACACTTCATTACACAAGTAGCGCACTTCAATATGCTTGTGAGAATTTGCCTGTTCCAGTTATTTTAGTTGGAGCTCAAAGAAGTTCTGATAGGCCTTCTTCTGATGCTTATTCTAATATTGATGCCGTAGTTGATTTTTTAATCGAGAATTCAAAATTAAAAAAATCTTATAGGAGAGTTGGTGCATTAATGCATAAAACTATTTCAGATACAAGTTTTGATTTATTTGATGGTATTAATCTTAAAAAAATGCATTCTACCAGAAGAGATGCTTTCAAACAAATCAACTATGAATCTTTTGCTGTGGTTAATGATGGTATTATAATTAATAGGAGTGATTTATTGTCGGAAAAACCTAAGGAGAAATTTTCTTATACTAAGTATAATGAAAACTTAAAAATTGGATATTTGAAATCTCATCCTAATTTATTTCCGGAAGAAATTTCTGCCTGTGGGATTTACGATGCAGTAATTATTGAAGGAACAGGACTTGGACATTTAGGAGTTAATGAGGTTGATGAAAAAACAAAAATCCATAAGAAAAATTTAGAAGAATTAAAAAAATTAGCGAACAAAATTCCGGTAGTTGTTGGAGTTCAAACAGTTTATGGTCAGGTAGATTTGAATGTTTATTCTACTGGAAGGTATATTTTAGAAGCCGGAGTGAAAGGAAACTATATGAACTTAACAACTGAAACTCTTTTCATGAGAGCAGCTTATTTATTGTCAAAAGATGCGAAAAACTTTGACAAATTATGGGAAGAAAATCTAGAAGGCTTTGAAATTAGAAGTATTGAGATTAGTGAAGAATGAAAATTTTAATAATTTGTTCAAAACATTTTTATAATAGAATTCCTGAAATTGACGAAAAATTAAAAGCATTAGGTCATCAAACAGAAATGCCAAATTCTTATGATGAGCCAATGAAAGAAGAGGAAATGAAATCTTTATCTTCTGAAGAGCATATAAAATGGAAACAGGAAATGATGCTTTTACATGAACCAAAAATTGCAAGAAATGATGCAGTTTTAGTTTTAAATTTTGAAAAAAGAGGGGTTTCAAATTATATTGGTGGAGCCACATTTTTAGAGATTTTTAAAGCCTTTGAATTAGGAAAGAAAATTTTCATGTATAACCAAATTCCCGAAAATATTTTTGAAGATGAACTAGTTGGGATTAATCCTATTTTAATGGAGGGAATCTTGAACTTTTAAAATGAAAAAATTAATCTTTTCCTATGCTGTCTTGGCAATGATTCTACTTTTTTTTGTAGAGCAACTATGGGAAATGAGTTATTTTCTAAAATCAGCATTAAAAGTTATTTTATTTGTAGTAATTCCTTTTCTTCTTTTAGGGAAAAAGAAATTTCTTAAATTATTTAGTTTGAAACCAAAAAAACTCAGAGCTTTAAGTTTTTTAACTGGGTTTAGTATACTAATAGTAGTTTTAATGACATATTATATACTCTCAGAATTTATCAACCTTGGATTGATTGCGCAAGATTTAAGAGAAAATGTTGGAATCACTGCAATTGATTTTTTATATATTTCAATTTATCTGACCCTTTTTAATTCCATTGTTGAAGAATTCTTCTTTAGAGGTTTTTTATTTTTTGAAAATTTTGGTTCGAGAAAACTAAAATATATATTTTCTGCAGGACTTTTCTCAATCTACCATATTGGAATTTTTATAATGTGGTTTAAATGGTATATTTTCCTTCTGGCATTGTTTGGTTTATTTTTGGGAGGAATAATTTTTGCCCTATTAAATGAGAAAAATAAAACGATAATAAATGGTTGGATAGTTCACATTTTTGCAGATCTTGCAATAATATTTGTAGGATACAAAATGTTTGGCTGGATTTGAGATTTAATTAATATTTTAATTTATCTCTTCAAGATTTTAC
>CAZLRR010000063.1:0-2927 GCA_964562045.1 uncultured Methanosarcinales archaeon | reverse complement strand
TGTTTAAAATTAAAATCATGTAATTCCCAATTTGAACTTTATTTCCTAATTTAAGACCTCGGTGTGTGGCTGGAAATTTGAATTTATTCGAATTTTTAGGGGGAGGAGGGAGGAAACTCTTCTTTCTTAGAAATTGAAACTATTTCAAATATATAATAAAAAAGCATATACAATGCAATTAGAAATTGCTGTAGTCAATTAAAATTGACCGCCAAAAAACTTACAACTTCTTAACTTCTCTCATTAAAATCTCGTTAACAAGCTGAGGTTTAGCAGTTCCCTTAGTCTCACGCATAACAATTCCAACGATAAAGTTTAAAGGTTTAGGATTTCCACTTGATTTATAATCCTCAACAGCCTTTGGAGCTTCTTTTAGAGCCTTCCGAACTAATTCTTCTATTGCCCCAGTATCTTGAACTTGAATTAAATTATTATCTTTAATATATTTCTCAACATCGAATTTTTTCTCAAACAATTTCTCCCAAACTTTCTGAGCCGTAGTATAAGAGATTTTGTCCTCACCTAAAAGCTTAATAAGCCTACTGATTTCAGTTTTTAGCTCCTTTTTCTCTAAGTCGTGGAAAGTAGCTTTGTTATAGTTTAAAACTCGTGGAATTTCACGCCTTAGAAACAAACCAACTTCTTTAGGATTTAGTTTCTGCTCAAGTGCATGTTCGAAAAGTTCGGAGAGGTAAAGGTTTGAAACCAAAACCTCTATATCCTCTGCTTTCAAATTGAATTTTGAATATTTTGCTCTTTTCTCTTTTGGAGTTTCTGGAATTTCAATTGCTTTTATGTATTTATCATCTAAAATCGTACTTGGCAAATCAGGTTCTGGCACAAACATATAATCTTGGGCATTTTCTTTAGAACGCATAAATTCAGTAGTGTTTAGCTCTTCATTATACCTTCGCGTTTCTTGCAAAACTTTTCCACCAGATTTTACTAAATCTCTTTGCCTTTCAATTTCTGCCTCAGCTGCTGCTACAATGTTTGTTAATGAGGATACATTTTTAATTTCTACTCTTTGGTATCCGGATTCTTCAATTGAAACATTTACATCGGATTTTATTCCGTATTCTTCGTTTATTCCCTTGATATATTCAGCAACTAAAATTAACTCTTTTAGCCAATCTCTTAATTGCTCTGTGCTTGAAAATTCTGGTTTTGTAACTATTTCTGCTAAAGGAAAACCTGCCCTATTATAATTTACTTCTCCACTTGCTGGATCCCATGCCGCAGGATCTTCCTCTAAATGCAGTTCTTCAATTCCAATTCCTTCAAATTCCCCCCCAACAGCAGTTGGAGTTACATGCGCTCCAGAAACAGTTCTTTGAAAACCTGTTGGCATATCTGGCCACGTATAGTGTTTTCTTTGAAAATTCGTTTTTTTTGTTATTTTAGAACCGAAAATTTTTGCTAATTTTAGACAGATTTTTATCGCTTCTTCATTTGGAAGCATCGGTTTAGATCCCGGCTGTCCAGTACATCTTGGACAAATTGTAGTATTAACTGGTTCGTCTTGTGCAGGAATTTTACACTCACAGAATAATTTTTGTTTCGTATTTAGGTGCATATGAATTTCAAGCCCTATTTTTATTTTTCCCATATTAACAAAATATTATGTTTTGTTTATATATTTTTTTATATTTTCAATTTGATGTGATTTCCTGAAATTATTTCCATTAGTTATATAATCGTTAAGTTTACACATTAGTTATAAACTATATCTCTATGCGAAATATCTGTAAAAAGAATAAGATTTTCTGTGATATTTACTTTGAATAAGAGTATATAATTATCGGTTAAATGTATTCTTTTAAATTCGTTCATTGGAGATTTTAGATTTTTATATCTTGAAATTGTTTCAGGAGTATTTGAGATGATTTCTATTAATTTTTTCCTAAAATTTTGAGCAAGTATTTTATCTTTTTTATTCAATTTTTCTAATTTTTTTCTCAAATCCTGCACAATATCAAACTCAAACATCTTTTTTATTAATTCAACAATTCATCTAATTCTTTTAGACTCATTCTTCTTTTAGAATATTTTTTTTCATGTTCTAAAACTTTCTTATCTAATTCTTTTAAATAAGATTCATTAGTAATTGGTTCTAAAAAATCTTGTCCATATTCCAAAATAAAACGATTTAATGCATCATTTCTATTTTTTAAACCAAATTTACCTTTTACCATATCTAAAACTCTTACTGAATATTCTTCTAATTCAAATTTTGCTTGGGTCATTTTATCACCTTTTAACATAAATAGTAATTAAATATATTTAAATCTTTGTTTTAATTTTTTGTTACTAAAACCCCAACAATTGTAATTGGTTAGGTTGAAAGAGAAATTTGTATTTTAATTTTATCTTTGGTTGTAAAAACGAAGTTTTTGGGGACAGAATGTGAAATTAAAACCAAATTTCTACAAAACCTAATCAGTTACCAATAATTATAAAAATAAGTAAAATTATTAAAAAAATTACCTTCTTCGGTTAAATCTTCGATTAGGTTTTGGAATTTCAATATTACTTGAACCGCAATCCCCACAAACTTTTGAAGTTTTAGCTTTTGAACTTTTCCCGTGAGAGTAATTCTTTCTTGACTTAATTTGTGTGCCACTACACTGTAAACAACGCATTTTGAGATTAAAACCTCCTACTAGGTTTATTTTTTCTGTAACAATCTTGACAGAATACATCTCTTCCTTCTATAGGTTCGAAAGGAACCTCAGAATCAGCACCACAATTAGAACACTTTATTTTATATTTTTTTCTTTCTTCATTCATTTTTATTTATAGATATAGAATTAAATTATATATTGATTATGAAAAAATAGTAATATTAGTATAATCGGTAGTTATCATTAATTTATTTATATCTAAAATATCTTCTACTACGGTATTTATAAAGCTTTGTTTAGCTA
>CAZLRR010000062.1:0-2999 GCA_964562045.1 uncultured Methanosarcinales archaeon | reverse complement strand
TTATTTTTAATATTTATTAATTCTGAATTTTGAAAACATCTATCGACTCAAGTGATTCTTCAAGCAACTTCTCAAACTCGAAATTCTCCAATATTTCTTTAAACTTATCAATTCTAGCGCAAGTTAAAGGGTTTTTAGCATGAATTGAACAACAATCTTTATATTCCTTGTTTGAAAATTAATATCGTAATTAAATCTCTATTTATTTATAGAAAGGTTTATAAATAATAACTCCCAATATAGTATATCGTAAATGAAAAACCTCTCTGAAAAATTTTATTTGTATTTATTAGGTAAGAAAAATCACTTTCTTAAAAAAGACGAGATAAATAAGTATTATACTGATTTTGAGAATTTATGGAACTTGAAGTCTAATTTTGAGAATATTTTTCAAGTTTTAAAACAACAAAAGAAAATAATTTTCATTTTTGATAAAGTTTGGAAGATTCTTGATGAAGAAGAATGGTTTAAGCTCAAAATTGGAAAACTCGAGAAATTAGATATTTTAATTAGTTATTTAGATTATTTAGGCATAAACTGGTATTTTGGATTGTCAAGTGCGAAATATTTTCAAGGAGATTGGCAATCTTTAAGTAAGTTATATTTAATAAATTCCAAATTTGAAAAAAAAATAAAAATGGATAATTTAGAAATAAATTTGTTAAAAATTCCGGAAAAATATTATATTGATTTGGCTGTTAAAGTTCAAGGAAATAAGAAATATTCCGATTTAGAAAAAACATATTTAGATGAGGTGTATTTTACACTCAAAAAAAAATATAAAGGACCATTTTTGGATAAAGACAAAATAAATATAAATACATTAAATTTGTATTTGAGAGTTTTTGACGATTTTAAAGATTTGAGAACTTGGATATTAAATAATGTTGACAAAGATATTTTAGTTAAAATTAATTAAAAAATGATAATCTCTAAAAAATATATTACTGAAGTTAAAGGAAATTCAAAATTAAGTGTGAACATGATTAAGAAAGATTTGGCATTAAGTTATATTTTACAGGAATTAGATTTTGAAAATCTGGTTTTTAAGGGAGGAACATTGTTATCTAAAGGCCATTTAAATTATCACAGACTTTCAGAAGATTTAGATTTCACTTACTTGATGCCAGAATTTGATTCTAAAACTAAAAAAATTAAATTCATAAAGGAGTTTGTAAAAATTAAATTTATTCCTAAGTTACTTGAAATTGCGCAGAAATATGGTTTTGATTTTGAGAATGATATTGAAAGTAATAGTTCAAATAGATATTGTCCTGTAAAACAAAGTGATTTTTTATTTAGATTTAATATTTATTTAAGTAAAGAGGAAATTAATCCTATTAAAATAGAGATAAATTTTTTAGATAAATGTATTTTTGTTCCAAAGATTGTAAAGATTAGACATTTAAATTCGCAGAGCAAAAATTTAGTTTATCCTTTAAAAGACATAAGTATTTTGAGTTATTCTATAGAGGAAATAATTTTGGAAAAAATAAGAGCAATATTGACTCGAGATAAAATTCATGAAAGGGATTTCTTTGATTTGTTTTTGATAAATAAAGAGTTTGAGGGTGTTTTTGAATTTGAAGCAGAGAACTTATTTCAAAAACTTAAAGATAGTAGATTATTTCAAATTGATAAAAAGAAATTTTTTGATTTAGTTGATTCATTTGAAAATCGTTTTAATTTTATTTCAAACTTTCTTTTTAGTGAAATTGAAGAGATGGTATTAATCGAATTTAATCGAAAAGATTATGAAAGATTTGTTTTAAATTTATATGAAAAAATTTTAAGTTTGAATTTTAATTGTAGTAATCGACTCAAGTGATTCTTCAAGCAACTTTTCAAATTCAAAACTTTCTAAAATCGCTTTAAACTTATCAATTCTAGCGCAAGTTAAAGGGTTTTTAGCATGAATTGAACAACAATCTTTATATTCCTGATGAGAAAGTTCTAGAGTTCCTATTTTCTGTGCTTTAGATATTATATCTTCTTTTTCCCATGTTAGAAGTGGTCGATAAATTGGCATAATCTGATTTAAACTTACGGCTCTTAAATTTTCCAAAGTCTGACTTGCAACCTGTGCAATTGCATCTCCTGTAACAACTCCTAAATATTCGTTTTTCTCAGCAAGTTTTTGTGCTAGCTGAACAATGTAATATTTAAAAAAAACCAGTTCGTATCTTGGATTAATTTGGCCAAATGTGTTTAACTCATATTGGGAGTATGGGACTGCATAAAGTGTTGATTTAAATTGGAATTTGTTTAAAACTTTAATCATCTCAGCAATTTTTGAATCTTTAACTTTCTCGTTATCTTTTAAAGAATGAAAATGAATAAAATCAACAATGCAACCTCTTTTCATCATTTCCTGAGCAGCAACTGGAGAGTCAATTCCTCCCGAGAGAAGGCACAAAACTCTTCCTGCACTTCCTACTGGCAGACCTTCTGCACCTTTAAACTGTTTCTGATATAGATAAGCAAAATCCTTATCTGCAGGAATTTCCAGAAAAATTACATGTTTTGCATTTTTATAATCTACTTTAATTCCTAAATCTGTTGCTATGCTACCAAATTCCGAATTAATTTCAACAGAATTCAGAGGGAATTGTTTGTCTCCTCTTTTAGTTTTAAAAGCTATATTTTCAACTTCTTCTTTTTTATAATTCTTTAGAACTTTCTTAACTTCTTGTTTAAAAATTTCAATGTCTTTTTTTAATTCCTTTGCAAATGCATAATATTTAATTCCAAAAACTGGTTCAAGAGTTTTATGTATATTCTCTTCATTATCTTCAAAATCACAAATAATTCTATTTCTTTGTCTATATACTTTAATTAGATTAGATTTTTGTAATTTTGCACTTGCCTGAATATTTCTAATTAATTGATGTTCAAAAGAAGATTGCTTTTTTCCTTTTATTGCAATTTCGGAATATTTTACAAGTACTAACATAACATAATAAATTAAGTTCTTTTTAAAAGTTTTAGTCAAAATATCG
>CAZLRR010000061.1:0-3340 GCA_964562045.1 uncultured Methanosarcinales archaeon | reverse complement strand
ATTTTAAATCTATCGTAAAATATTCAAAAGATCTTGCAAAACAAAAAAATGCAGACAAAGAGGTTGTAACTATTGCTGCTTGGCTTCACGACATTGGTTCAATTATGTATGGTAGGGAAAATCATCATGAAACTGGGTGTGAAGTTGCTGAAAAACTTCTTTTAAAATTAAATTATCCAAAAAGTAAGATTGAGAGGGTGAAGTTATGTATTTTTAATCATAGGGGTTCAAATAATTTTGAAAGAGAATCTATTGAAGAACAAATAGTTGCAGAAGCTGATGTTATGAGTAATTTTGACAATTTGGCAGGAATTTTTAAAGCAGCTTATGTTTATGAAAAACTTTCGCAGTCTGAGGCGAAAAAATCTATTCGTGAGAAGTTAACTCGGAAATGGAATCAACTTCATTTTGAAGAGTCGAGAAAATTTATAAAGCCTAAATATGAGGCTGCAATGCTTCTTTTGAAATGATGTGATTTTTTAATCATCTCTTTCTCTTAAAAGAAATGTTTATATATGTTGAACTTTTTAGTTAATTAAAATGGCATACATTGAAGTAAAATCAAAAGAAGAATTTGAGAAGGAAGTCTTAAAGGCTGAAGGAAAAGTTGTAGTTGATTTTTGGGCTCCATGGTGTGGTCCTTGTAAAATGTTTGGACCTATTTTTGAGAAGGTTTCAAATGAAGTTTCTGAGGTTAAATTTGTTAAAGTTAATGTTGATGAAGCTATGGAAGTTGCTCAAGAGATGGGAATTACTGGAATTCCAGCAATTAAATTGTTTGAGGATGGTGAAGTTGTAAAGGAAGCCGCAGGACTTATGCAGCCACCTCAATTTAAGGAATTTTTAGGATAAAAATTGCTCTTTTTTTCAACTGCTTTGTTATTTTAGGTTTTACGTATAAAAATACGCTACAACTTAAAATGCCTCGCATTTGAATAGAATAGCTAATTTTTATTTTTTTATTTATTATTTTTTTATCTTTGAGTTACAAGAATTTTTAAGTGAAGAGATTTTTTTAATTTCTATGTATAAAGTAATTGGGATTGATGAAGCAGGAAAAGGACCAGTTCTAGGTTCTATGTTTATAGGATTTTCTATTATTGTTTTAGCAGAAGGTTTGAAGGATTTAAATGCTTATCAGGATAAGTTAAAGAAGATGGGTGTGAAAGATTCTAAAAAGTTTACTCCAAAGGCAAGAAATGCAGTTTATGAAGAACTTAAAAAGTGTATGGATGCAAAATATGCTCAACTTACTCCAGTTTTAATTGATACAAATAATGAGCGTGGTGGGAAACTTAATGAGCTTGAATTTGATGCGATGGCTAAAATTTTAAATGAGGAAAAACCTGATTTGATTTTAGTTGATGCTCTAACTGCCAATCCCGAAAAGTTTGCTGAGGATTTACGTAAGAAACTTGCCTTTGAGTGTAAAATTATTTCGGAGAATAAAGCTGATGATAAATATCCAATAGTAGGAGCTGCATCAATTATTGCAAAAGAATTACGTGAACAGGAGCTTGCGCAAATTCATGAAAAAGTTGGAGATTGCGGAAGTGGATATCCCAGTGATCCAAAAACTCGTAAATTTGTTTGTGATAGGGGAAATGATGAGAGTATCAGGTTCTTGTTTAGAAAAAGCTGGAAAACATTTCAGAATTTGACTAAGAAGGAAATACAGAAAACTTTGGAGGAATTTTAAGGATTAGGTTCTAATGCCATGAGTTCTTTTTGCTCGTCAGTAGGTCCGTATTCGAGGCTCGGAAGTCTTCTATAAGTTTCACATAATCTTTGTAATCCAATGTCGTTCCATATAATTGCAAAACATCTAGCATAATGTAGTGCTGCCATATTATGATATCCGTTAGGTTTTCCTAGGTTGGTTTCCCATACGTTTACATAATTGTCTCTTAAATATCTTCTATAATTGTCGAGTTTTGTTTTTTTCCATGTCCCTGTAAGTTCTCTGGCATCAATTTTATCTTCGGCATCAATTTCTAAACTCATGTAACCTGCTCGGGCAAAATCATTAGGGACAGTAAAAAACATTAATGAGATTGATTCATGTGGAACTAGATGGAACCTAATGCTATTCATGTGTCTTGTGTTTGTATTTGGTAAAATTATTGTGTCTTCTCCTGCACGAAAAAAATTTTTCCCTAATTCAAAATAATTAGGTTTATTCCTTGAGTTTTCATCAAAGTAAGTGTTTGTATGAGATGAGATATATTTTTTTAGACTTTTTTCTAATTTTCTTCTTACTTCTTTGAAAAAAGATTGTGTATAAAACTCGGGATTCTCTTTTACGTGTGTATGTACTGGTATCACGCTTTCTCCTATTGGGAGTAGAGAATCTAATTCAGGTTCTAATAATAATTCGTCCAATTCCACATCCATTAACTAATTATAAATTAACTACTTTATATATTTTCTGTATTTGTTGTAGAAAGTTTCATATAATTTCACAGAAACGGTACAAACTTTTATATACTTTTATTATTTAAAATGTATATGTCAAAAAAAATAGTTTTTATTTCATTTATTGGATTTTCAGTTATTGAATCTATTGTTGTGATAACAAATGGGACTAAAAATTAACTCAAATCAATTTGAGATTTGTATTTATATACTTTGAAGGATTTTAATACTTAACAATGGAACACAAACAACGAGATGAGATATTAAGAAAGCTTATGCATAAACCTGGAATGGGGTTTAATGAGTTATGGTCAAAAGATGGAGATAGTAATAAATTCGCATATCATTTGAAGGTTTTAGAACAAGAAGGTTTAATTAAAAAAGGAGAAGAAAAGTATTTCTTAACCGATGATGGTAAAGCGTTAGCTGCTTTTGTTGATGGAGATACTGGAAAGAAATCTAAAATGCCTGCATCTACTATGCTTATTGCTATTTTTAGGGGAGAAAACGAGATTGTTCAGTATATTAGAACAAAAGAACCTTTTTATGGTTATTGTGGTTTCATTGGTGCGAAAATGAAGTTTGGTGAAGAAATTCTTGAAGCTGCTGCAAGGGAATTAAAGGAGGAGACGAATCTGGAAGCTGATTTAAAAATTGCTGGGCAGATGAATTTTAGAGTTTTTATTGATGGAGAATTAAAATTTCATAACTTGTATAATATTATTGTTGCAACAAATCCTAAGGGTGAATTGATTGGTGATGATAGGGAAGGAAAATATGAGTATGTAAAAATAGAAGATTTTAAAAAACAGAAATTATTTCCTGATAATAAGAAGATTTTGGAATTATTGGAGGAGTGTAAATATTTTACAATGGAAGTTGAAGTTGATCAAAAAGACGGAGAGTTTTTAGATGTGAGATATAA
>CAZLRR010000060.1:0-3342 GCA_964562045.1 uncultured Methanosarcinales archaeon | reverse complement strand
ATTTTTCAGAAAACTATATAAATAAAAGTAAAAAAGTTCTGAAAAAATAGAATACTTTATAAATAAAAAACCTAAGAATTTAGATTATTTTTTCTAGTTCAAGGCGTTTGAAAGCGAGTTAAAGTTTACATCTACTCGACTTTTAAACAACACAACTCTGGTGAAAAAGAGCTAAATTCTTTTCCAACCCAGTTCAAAATAACTAATCCCCTCTTCACTATCAACAACTGCCATTAAAACTTGTTTTTTAGTAGAATGAGCAACTCGAGATTTTCCCGCTAAAACTTTATAACTCGTTTTTTCAGACTCTTTTACAGCATCAACTAACCATTTAGCGTGTAAACTCGAACCTTTTTCATAAACTCTAAATAAAAACCCATATTTTAAACCGCTTTTAACTAAACATCCTTTTGAGCGCAAATCTTTAAAAACTAAATATTCGTGATTGGGAATTTTCAATAACTTTGAAACCGCATCAAAACCCAATTTTTTCGAACTCTTTTCCGCTTGAATCCATCCTTTTTCAATTAGATATAATGTTTCAAAAGAGCTCAAAACTAATCCTTGTGCACTTAAAACTCCGAACTTTCTCTCATTTAAAGTTCCGCAATCTGCTTTTGAAACAACAAAATTTCCTCTCTTAAAATCTGCTTTGACACTATTCATTTTTTTTAAGCAAAAACACCCCAACATAATTATCCTTATTTAAATCATAAAACTCCGAATCTTCAAGAGAAATCACAGTAATTCCCTCATTTTCGATAGTTGCAATCCTACCTGTTTCAAGTTCTCCTTCTCTTTTAAAAAGAACCAAATCTCCTTTACCTAAATTTCCAATCTCTGCATTAAGATAATAATATTCGTTCTCCCGTTTAACTTCTCCCGGCAATTCTATTGAAAAAAAACTCCTATTTTCGTTAACATTAACAACTGAAACAGTACCTATAGGAATAGATGCAAAATTTAAATTAAAATCGGCAAAATCTCCTCCAGATTCATTAGTAAATCTAGATTTTACTTCATCAATATTTTTTAACAAATCTTTTGTTTGGAGTACATGTTCACCAATTGGGCTAACATCTGAAAATACAAATCTGCTCATTAAAACAAGTATTAAAAGAAAAGCAATAATTACAACTATAAAGAGTAAAGTAAGTCCATAGTTGTAAAACCAATTACCTGGAATCTTTTTTTTCATAAGATAAGGACTTATCACTATTATATAAAACTTACTTTTTAATATAGAGTAAAACAAAAGCTTTATAAACAATCACTTCCTCTAAGTAGTATCATAAAAATATTTTTTAAAAATGGTTAACCTAAAGAGAAGTAACTTACTATTGGTGTTTGTTGGATTTCTAACAGCACTTATGTTTGTAAATGCTGCAAATTTTAGCGTAAGTCCTGCATCAATTGCAGATAGCATAAATGTAACAGACACATTAACTGCAACATTTACAGTAACAAATGACGGAGCAAATCCTGTAAATCTGAGTTTATCAGAAAGCGATTTGACTATAGATTATGAATACAAAAGTTCACTTGATTCAGATAATCGTGTAATTTCTGCAAGTTTGTCTAAAACTTCAATTAGTAATTTAGCTGGAGGAGCAAGCGAAGATGTAAATCTTACGGTTACTGCAGAAAATACTAAGGGTGTGTTTAAAGGAACTATTACTGTTGTAAATGCTCAAAATAGTTCTGAGACTGTTTCAATCCCGGTAACTATTACTGTAAATCAACCAGAAGATGTTGACCTTGAAATATATTCTGGAGGTACAACTTATTCAATTACAGGAGATAAAGGTGCTACTGATGTTAATGCAGACATTAGATTAAATAATACGGGTGATATTGATGTAATTGTTGCTGAAATTATCGTTGATGGAGATATTGGAAAAATTCCTAAGAGAGACCTAGTTTTTCATAAGAATGATTTTGGTGATACTATTAGCAAAGGAACTTCAAGAGTTTTTGATGCTGAAATTGATTTAGATGATAATGATATTGACCAAGATGAGACTTATACTGGAACTATTATTGTAGTTACTGAGGAAGGTTTTGATTTCGAATTTACAATTGAAGTTAATGTTGAACCGGGTGAACTTGAACTTGAATTTGATGACGATACTTTCACTCTGTTTGGAGAACCTGGAAAAACAATTAGAACTGAAAATGAGTTTATAGTTGAGAATACAGGAGATACTGATGCAAGAAATCTTGTGCTAAGAGTTGAAGAAAATTTAGAGAAAGAAGGAGATTCCAGTACAACTCTTGCTAAAGAATTAATTTCTTTTGATATTAGCGAAGTTAATGTTGATGATGGAGATGAGGAAGATTATGAAATTACAATTGATGTGCCTGAAGATCAAGAAGTAGGAACATATAATGGAGAAATTGTTTTAGTTTCACAAGATGGAACTGAAGAGTATGCTTCAATGAATTTGAAGGTTAAAATAATTGGAGATGTATATATTAAAAGTATTATTTGTAATAATAAAATTGATTGTTCCGATGTTGATTTAACTCCGGGGTCTAATCTTGATGTTAAAGTAGAAGTTGCAAATCAGGGTGCAAGTATTTACAGAGATGTTAAAGTTATTGCTATACTTCAAAATATTGATAGGTCAAACACCGATTTAGATAAGAGTAGTTCTACTTTCCTTTTAAATTCAAATAGTGATAGAACTGAAACACTTAGATTCTTTATTCCTGAAGATGCAAGTGATGGGTCACATACTTTGGAAATCAGAGTTAAGTACGGTGATGAAGAACTTATCGAAATTGAAAGCGTGAATATTGATAGACCTTCACATAACATTGAAATTTCAGGAGAAGCTATTAATCCTTCAACTGTAAAGTGTCAGGATAGTATTTATACGTATTTGAAATTAGAGAATTTAGGAAAATATGATGAGAGAGTAAAAATTAGGACAAGCGTTCTGGGAACAACTGTAAGTCAGGAGACTGACACTTTCGATTTAAATGTTGATGAGATTGTTCAAAGAACTATGGTTTTAGATGTTTCAAATCTTGAAGCTGGAAACTATACTATTGAACAGAAAGTTCTTTATGGATCAAGTTCAGTTGAGAGAAGCACACACAAACTAATAGTAAATGAGTGTAGAGATACTTCAGTAGGTGTTGATGTTAAACCTATTAATCAAACAAATCAGACTGTAAATGAAACTACTGAAGATAGTACAATTAATATTGGTGGAAACGAAATTCCAAAAGAAACTGTTTATTTGGGTGCTGGACTTGCAGCAGTTATTGTTTTAATTGTGATTAGTTTATTTTTCCTATAAACTTCTTTAGATTAATTTATTTTTAATTCTTTTT
>CAZLRR010000059.1:0-3379 GCA_964562045.1 uncultured Methanosarcinales archaeon | reverse complement strand
GTAAACTCTAATCCAACTTCAAATGTCTCGAATTTGAAAAAATTTCCTCTTTTTTCCTCTACATTTTGTTTTTTTGTTTGTAGAGGACAAGGTTTATAAATTCTGAGCTCTTTTATAGTTTATGTACTTATATCGTAAAGTTTCTGGAGATAGAATTACTTATTATTTGAGAGTTAGTAAGAGGCAAGGAAATAAAGTTGTTGTCAAAGATATTGCTAATTTGGGAACAGATCCCGATAAGATTATGGATAATATTGGTGCTTTGGATGAGAAATATTCTGCTCAAATTCGTAAGTCTTGGAGAGATTTGGATAGAAATGTTACGATTGAGAGATTTTTGAAGAAAGCGAGAGTTTCTAAATTGAGGCAGGTTAAGGGGTTGAGTAAGGATGATTTAGTTAGTGTGGAGGCTTGCAGACTGCATTTTAATGATATTTTTAAGAAGATGGATTTTAAAACTCGAGAGGAGTTTTTGGATGTTTTTTTTTCGGAGTATGCCTGGAATACTGCATCAATTGAAGGAAATACTATTCCGTTGAAAGAAGCAGAGAAGTTTTTTTATGAGAATAAGGCTTCTAAGAATTCTAGTATTGAGGAGGTTTATGATTTGAGAAATAATAAAGAGGCTTTAAAGTTTATTTTTGAGAATTATGATTCGTTGCAGATTAGTGAAGGGACTATGAAGAAATTGCATGAAATTTTAATGCGAGATGTTGATAAAAGACTTGGTTTTAGAACTTTTGATGTTAGAATTTTAAATTCGAGATTTAAGAGTTCTCCTTATCCGTACATTGGGGCAGATGTTAAGGATTTGCTTAACTGGTTTAATGAGAATGAAAATAAGTTACATCCTTTTGTTTTGGCAATGATTTTTCATCATAGGTATGAGCAAATTCATCCTTTTGCAGACGGAAATGGTAGAACTGGAAGGCTTTTGATTAACTTAATTTTGCTTAAGTTAGGTTATATGCCTTTGATGATTCAAAGAAAGAATAGGACTTTGTATCAAGATAGTTTGCAGAAGGCAGATTCTGGATTTTTCAAAAGTGAGACTTTGGATAATTATTCTGAATTGATAAGTTATGGGGTTTTTGAGTTGAGACAAACTTATTGGAAGTATTTTGTATGATTTCCTCTACATTTTGGTTTTTGATTTTTTTTGGAGTTTGTTGTTTTTACTTTTCGTGACAACAAAACCAAAACACTTATAAGTGTGGAAATACTATATTTATTATGGGAAAAATACCTCTTGAAGATTTGCTTGGGACTAGTTCTGAGCGTGATGTTGTAGTTAAAGGAAGTTGTTGAGAAGAATTATGGGGCTATTATTTCTGAGAGTAAAAAAGCTGCATAAAATGAGGATTAATTTTAGTGGTAGATAGATTGGGTTGTTAAAGATTTTTAGGGATTAAGAAAGTTTGAAGAGGTTGGATCAAAAATTTTTTGGTTTTTACTTGAATTCTTTTTCTATTTGGTTTATGTCTATTAAGATTATGTTTGTGTTGTTTTTTGCGTATTCTATTAGTTTGTTTTTGAAGCCGGATTTTGAGATTATGCAATAGTATTTTTTTCCATTGAAGTTGTAATTTTGAGATTTTTTTTTTAGTTCGTCATAAGTTTTCATGCCTATTTGGTTGTTTTTGTATTTGCATTCTACAAACATTATTTTTTGTTCTTTTTCGTTTAGGATTATTCTGTCAATTTCTTCGTGTTTTTTCCAGTATCGTCCTATTTTTTCTATTTTGAATGGAAGGTTTGATTTTTTATTTTGTTCTATTAGGTATTCTTGGCAGATGTTTTCAAATATGTGGCCTAGGTCGTTGTTAAAGTTCAAGTTTATGTATTTTTTGATTTCGTTGGTTTCGTTTAGTTCTAGTTTGTTTAGGTTTTTGTATAAATATTTGAACCAGAATTTAAAGAAGTTATGTGAAATTTTGTATTTTCCTTTTTTTGAGTGTGGGAGTTCATTTATTGGGAGTTCGTATTCTACAACTCCTAGGAGGTCTTTTAAGTCGTCTAGATATGCAGAGAGAGAGGTTTCTTTGATTTCTGTTATGTCTGTTATTGTATTTTTGGTATTTTTTCCTATTGAGAGTGCGTATAGGATTTGAAAGTAGGTTTTGTTTAGTTTGCCGAATTGTTCTATTAGCCAGTCTTCTATTTCGTTTTTTAGTGGGGCGATTTTTGAGAGGAAGAGGGTTTCAAGTATTTCGTCAAAGTTTTTGCAGTCGAATTTTTCTATTAGGTCGTAGTAGAAGATACTTCCGCCAAATAGCGCGTATATTTTTATTTTTTCTTCAAAGGATTTGATGTTTAGTTTTTCTAGGATTTGGCAAGTTTCTTTGAATGAGAAGTCTTGTAGGTTGTGTATCAGTTGGGCTCTTTTGAATAATGGGGCTTTTGTTTCTAGAAATATTTTTTTCATCATTCCAAGGGCTGAACCTGAGACTATTAGCATTGCTTGGTTTTTTTCTAGGTCTATGATTTCTTGCAGTGAGTTGATTAGTGTTGGGTCGATTTTTTCTATTCTTTGAAATTCGTCTATTGCAAGGATTATGTTTTGTTTTAGTGTATATTTTAGGGTTGCTTTAAATGTGTTTAGGGTTATGTCTTTTTCTAGCAGGTTTTTTTCTTTGAGGATTTCTTGTAGTTCTTCATTTATTTGATTTAGGCTTTTTTTGTTGTCGATATAGTAGTAAATAGAGAGTTTGTTTTTTGTGAATTGTTTTATTAGTTCTGTTTTGCCTACTCGTCTTTTTCCATATATTACTACAAATGTGGGTTTTGTGTTGTAGAGTTGTTCTAAGTATTTTAGTTCTTCTTTTCTGCCTATGAATTCCATAATCTTTGTTGTTTTTCTTTATTTATAAATGTTTTGCAAGATGATTATTTTTATAATGATTATTTTTATAATCTTCTTTTTGTATTTTGTTGGTTTGTGGGGATTGGAGTTTGGGGACTAGGGACTGGAGATTGGGTGGGAGTTTTTTATTTTTTGATGTTTGATAAGAAGTTGAAGTTTTGGAGAACGAAGGTTAAGTCTGAGGTTGATTTTGTTTATGAGAAGACTGCTTTTGAGAGGATTGCTATTGAGGTTAAATCAACAATTAAGTTTGATGTTTTGCCAAAGAGTTTTGTTAGTTTTATTGAGAAGTATGATATTAAAAGGTTATTTGTTTAGTTTGAATTTTTCGGATAGTAGGAAAGTTGGTGGGTGCGAAGTTGGTTTTTTGCCTTTGGTTAGGTTGAGGGAGATTGTTTAGTGACTAGAGATTGAAGATTAATGGATTAAGGGATTTGTGGTTTTAATCGCTTTTAAGGTGAGAAAGGGGTAATTTGTAGCTTTCATAATGTAAGTAGTAGCAAATCTTTATAAATA
>CAZLRR010000058.1:0-3446 GCA_964562045.1 uncultured Methanosarcinales archaeon | reverse complement strand
TTCAAGTTCACTCTCCTCAAAAAACACTAATTCTTCACTCTCAAAAAACAAAAAATCATTATATTAAATATAATTAAAAGTAATCTATATGGAATTATCTCATATTGCTAAAAATCTAAAAGAAGGAGATAGCGCAGCAGGAAATAAAGCCGAAAGAAATATTCTTTGGTTTGATGAACTGGGCATAGATGACATCCCTTTAGTGGGTGGAAAGAATGCATCCCTTGGTGAGATGTATACAGCTTTAACAAAACTTGGAGTTAAAATTCCTTATGGTTTTGCAGTAACTGCTCATGCATATAGATCTTTTATTGAAGAATCTGGAGTTAAAGGAAAAATTAAGGAAATTCTCTCAGACTTAGATACATCTAGTCTTAGAAATCTTCAAGAAAGAGGAAAAAAAGTTAGAGCAACAATTATGGATGCTCAATTCCCAGAAATTCTAAAATTGCAAATCTTACGAGCATATAGAAAAATGGAACAAAAATACGGAGAGCATACAGATGTTGCCGTTCGTTCCTCAGCAACAGCAGAAGATTTGCCTGATGCATCATTTGCAGGACAGCAAGAAACTTATTTAAATGTCCACTCAGACGAACAACTGCTTCATTCATGTAAAAAATGTTTTGCATCACTTTTCACTGACAGAGCAATCTCATATCGTGAAGATAAAAAATTCTCCCACTTCGATATTGCACTCTCAATTGGAGTTCAGAAAATGGTTCGTTCAGACCTTTCATGTTCGGGAGTAATGTTTTCAATTGATACAGAATCAGGATTTGATAAAGTAGCATTCATTACAGGAGCATATGGTTTAGGTGAGAATGTAGTTCAAGGAGCAGTAAATCCAGATGAATATACAGTTTTCAAACCGACTTTAGAAGAAGGATACAAACCAATTATTTCTAAAACAGTAGGAGAAAAACAATTCCGAATGATTTACGATACTCAAGGTTCAAAACTAACTAAAAACGTAACTGTTGAAAAATCAATGAGAGAAAAATTCGTTCTAACTGAAAAAGAAGTTCTAACTCTTGCAAAATGGGCAGTGATTATTGAAGATCATTACTCGGCTAAAAAAGGTCATTATCAACCTATGGATATGGAATGGGCTAAAGATGGAAAAACAAATGAACTTTTCATTGTTCAAGCAAGGCCTGAAACAGTACAATCTCGAAAAGATAGAAGTAAAGTAATTACATACGAACTTGCAGAAAAAGGAAAAAGACTTTGTGAGGGAGTTAGTGTTGGAGATAAAATTGGACATGGGCAAGTTAGAGTAATTACAGACATTCACCAAGCTCATGATTTTAAAAAAGGAGATATTTTAGTAACTGACATGACTGATCCAGACTGGGAACCGATTATGAAACTTGCATCAGCAATTATTACAAACAGGGGAGGAAGAACTTGTCATGCTGCAATTATTTCAAGAGAGATGGGAGTTCCAGCAGTTGTTGGTTGTGGAGATGCAACTAAAGTTCTAAAATCCGGACATAAAGTAACCGTTTCCTGTGCTGAGGGTGAAGGAGGTTATGTTTACGATGGTTTCTTAAAATATAAAATTACAGAAGTTCCAATCGATAAAGTTCCAGAAACGAAAACAAAAATTATGATGAATATTGGAAATCCACATCTAGCTTTCGGACAATCCTTTTTGCCAAACGATGGTGTAGGTCTTGCAAGAGAAGAATTCATCATCAATTCCGGTGTTCAAATTCATCCTAATGCTCTATTAAATTTCGATAAGTTAAAAAGAATTGCTGCAGGAAAAGAAGAACCGGAATTTAAAAAATACGCTCAAGAAGAAATTGAAAAAATTGAAGAGTTAACTAAAGGTTATGATGATAAAGTTCAATATTATGTAGATAAACTTGCTGAAGGAATTGCAATGATTAGTGCAGCATTCTACCCTAAAAAAGTTATTATGAGACTTTCAGATTTCAAATCAAACGAGTATGCAAATTTAATTGGTGGAAAACTTTTCGAGCCTAAAGAAGATAACCCTATGATTGGGTTTAGAGGTTCATCAAGATACTATTCTGAAAATTTCAAAGAAGCATTTAAACTTGAGATTTTAGCAGTTAGAAAAGTAAGAGAAGTTTTCGGGCTTAAAAATTTGAAACTTATGATTCCTTTCTGTAGAACAGTTGAAGAAGCAAAGAAAGTTCTAAACGTTATTAAAGAAGCGGGAGTTGAGAGAGGAAAAGATGGAATGCAAATTATGCTTATGTGTGAAATTCCTTCAAATGTTGTTTTAGCTGACCAATTCCTGGACTTATGTGATGGTTATTCTCTAGGAACTAACGATTTAACACAATTAACTTTAGGTTTGGATAGGGATAGTGAGCTTGTTTCAGACATTTATGATGAAAGAAATCAGGCTGTAAAAGATTTAGTTGCTTTTGTAATTAACAAATGTAACGAAAGAGGAAAATATGTTGGAATTTGTGGTCAGGCTCCAAGTGATTATCAGGAGTTTGCAGAGTTTGTAGTTGAGCAAGGAATTCAAACAATGTCTCTAAATCCTGATACTGTTGTTAAAACAAAACTTGCGATTGCGGAACTTGAACACAAATTAGCAGGAAAAGCATCAAAATTCAATCCAGGATTTAAAGTAAAATCTACTCATAAAAAGTCTGTAGAAAAGGGAAAGACTAATAAATCTGGAAGTACAAAAATAGAAGCAAAGGTTGGAAAAATGACCTCAACTAAAAAACCTGCTTCAAAAAAGAAACCCGCAGCAAAGAAATCTTCAGTTAAAGCTGTAAAAAAGGCCCCGATTAAAAAACCGGCAGCAAAGAAAAAAGCAACTCCTAAAAAACCTCAGAAAGCTGCGATAAAAAAAGCTGCAGTTAAAAAGGTTGCTCCGAAAAAAACAGCACCTAAAAAGAAAAGTGCTTCTAAAGAGAGAGTCTCAAAGAGTTCTCCAAAAAAGAAATCTAAGAAATAAATTTACTTTTTTAGTGAGTTATTTCTACATTTAATTTTTTTAATTCTTTTTCTAGTTCAATTGTAAGTCCTGCTTTTACTGCTTTACAGTCTCTGCCAATTCTAATTCCTTTGGATTGAATAATTATTGGGTAATCTCTGCAAATTAATGGCCTATTTGTGTTTGTATGAATTTTACATCCATTATCTTTTCTAAGGTTTTTGCATTTTTGTTTTTTTAAGTCATAGAGGTAATAATCAATTTTAGGGATTAAAATCTCGTCTGAGATGTAAGGAATGATTTTATTTCCTACTATCGCATTTACTTCCTTTTCTGTCATTAATAGGAGAAAACCTGATTTGCAGCATTGCGCATCACAACTTGTTATGCAGAATTGTGAGATTTTTTCTCGAGTTTTATTAATTAATTGTGTTTGAGTTATCAAGTTCTTTTCATATATGACTAGATTTAGTTCAGTTTAAACTTATGGTGTGCCTGTAAGTTACACTTTTTT
>CAZLRR010000057.1:0-3638 GCA_964562045.1 uncultured Methanosarcinales archaeon | reverse complement strand
GGTCAAAATTATATTTTTTTAAATGAAAATTACATACACTACAAAAGGTTTTAATCCGCAGGATTTGCTTGATCTTGAAAGATTATATTTAGGTTTAGGGCGAGTTAAGCAATCGGGTTATGGTCCTCCTAGTTTACATTTAGAATATTCTCGGGACGATGCTACTTTACCTTCTTTTTGTATGGGAATTGGACTTACCAAAGAGCATGAAAAAAGAGATGTAATTAAAGTTTCGGGCCTAGATGTTTCAAATCTTGCAAATCTTTCCGATGAAGAAAAACAAGACCAATATTTAACAGATTTTCAAAAATTATTAAGTCTTGCAGGCTCAGTTGAAATAAAATCAGAATATGAACCTTATAAATCCAGTACTCCTTTAAGTATTTTGGCAGGAGAGAATGTTTCATTAGGCGGTTTAAATGTCTTAGAAAGACTATTTAAGGAAGATTTCAGTTTAGGTTATATGAACTATAGATTTAGGGATTGTGAATTAAATTATTCAAGGCGGGAAGGCGAATTATGGTTTAATCCTTCAAGTTATCCTAACGAAAGAGGACAAGAAAAAATACTTGATGCATTATTGGACAGATTTGGTTTTGTTTGTGAAAACTCTTAATCCAATACTTACAAAACTTCCAATTAGAATTATTAAAATCAAAATATTTCTAAAAAACGAATAAGGGAAAAGATAATTTGAAATATCACTTCTCTCAAAAACCCAATGCCGGTTTGAAAATAAAAGTGGATGGAAAATATTGTCCCAAAAGAAAATAAAAAAAGGAATAATAATTAACAACGATAAAAACGTTATCAAAAGCGGAATTGAAGATTTCCGTACTAATTCTTTTGAAGAATATCTAAACAAAATTATAGAAGATAGAATCAAAACTAAAAAAAGAACTAAATAAATTTGTCTTACATCTTCCATATGTTTTATTTCAGTTTCCGACCAAATCTTAGAATCCAAATCATCAACATATAAAAAATACAAATTCAAATCTCTTATGGCTTCATTTTCCAAACTCTGATTCAAACCACTATCGTTTAACTTATAGACAAAAGGAGTAGTTGCAAATATCAAAACTAAAAAAGATGTAATTACCAAAAATAAAAGAGTTGTTGTTAGAGCAATTTGTCTTTTCTCAATTTTCATAATATGGGATAAAACTCAAGCTTTATAAAATTAGTTTTAATCTTAAAAGTTATATGAAACAACTTGAGAAAATTATGGACAATTTCAAAAATCCGCAAAATTACGGAAAGCCGGAAAAGTTTGATAAGCAATTTTTAGTTGCAAATCCAACCTGCGGAGATAAGTTTGAAGTTTATGTAAGTTTTGAAAATGATAAAATAACAGACTTCAAATTTGAAGGCTCAGGTTGTAGCATCTCAACTGCGATGATGTCTTTATTTTCTGAGGAAATTATTGGCAAAACAATAAAAGAAATAAAACAAATAACAGAGGAAGATATAATTAAGATTTTTGGTACAAGATATCCTCCGACAAGAAAAAATTGCGTTCTCATGCCAAAAAATTTTATTGAAAAGTTATCAAAACCCTTTTAAATTCTCAAAACAATTATAACTTAGATGTTAAAATATGCCGAAATTTACGCTCCCGCAGAAGATTCACAACTACTTCTTGATTCATTAAAAGAATTCTTAGATGAGAAAGAAAATCTCAAAGTTTTAGAAGTTGGAGTTGGAAGTGGTTATATCTCGTTAAATCTAGCAAAACAATTCAAGAATAAATATTTCGCAACAGACATAAATCCCAAAGCAATAGAAGTTACAAAACAAGAATTTGCAAAAGAAAAACTCAAAATAAATTTAAAACAAGGAAATTTTACTCAGCCTTTTAAAGAAGAAAAATTTGATTTGATTTTTTTCAATACGCCATATTTGCCATGTGAAACGGGTGAAAAATTTGAAGATTTAACTTTAAAAGATAAAGCAATTTATGGGGGGAAAAGGGGTTGTGAGACTACTTGTGATTTCATATTTCAAATTAATGACTCACTTGAAGAAAATGGGGTTGTGTTCTTGTTATATAGCTCTCTTTCAAGTCCAAAAGACATAGAGCAACAACTTAAGAGACAAGGTTTTGAATTTAAAATTGTAAATACGAAGGCTGTCTTTTTCGAGGATTTAATTGTAATAAAAGCTTGGAAATCAGAAACTCTTAAAAAAATCTCAAAACATGCAAATCAAATTTGTTATTTGGAGAAAGGTAAACATTCCATAAATTTTAAAGCAAATTATAAAGGAAAAACTGTAGTTATAAAAACTGGAAAACCGCAACATATAGATGTTGAAGCTCATTTTTTAAAAAAACTAGAGAAAGAAAATTTCGCCCCGAAACTTTACTATAAAAAAGATGGTTTTGTAATCAGGGAATTCTTTGAAGGGGAGCAGATAAAAGATTGGATAAAAAAAGCTTCAAAAGAAGAACTTATTGAAGTTTTCCAAAAAGTTTGCGATATTTGCTTTAGACTTGATGAACTCGGAATTAACAAAGATGAGATGACAAATCCTTACAAACACATTTTTATTGAAAAAAATGGGGAAGTTAAAATGATAGATTATGAGAGATGTTTATTTTCAGACAATCCGAAAAACTTAACACAATTTTTAGAATACTTGAAAAGAGTGTTTAGGGAAAAAGGATTAGAGATTAGAGAAGAGAGATTATATGAATTTGCTAAAGATTATAAGGATAAGAAGAAAAGAAAACAATTTAAAATTAAAGATTTCCTATCCAAAAATTAAATACCAAATAAAAGGCATTAGAAGTAAAAATCCCATAACTGCAATTGAGATTGCAATAATTATTGCTGTTTTTATGCTGGGTTCTTTTCCAAAAATCTTAAAATCAACTTTGCCTTGATTTAAAATTGAAGGAGATATAGCAAATTCTAAATCTAAGCCTTTAATATCTCCATAAACTTCAAGCTCAGTAAAATGATTTGGTGAGAAAAAATAATTAAAATCAACATCTTTGAGACTGAATTCAAAATCAAATTCTCTCACCTCTCCTCTTCTTAAATTAAGATTTTGTCTAAGTGTATGATGTTTTTCACAAACTAGGTTTTTAGATTTTGATTTATTTTTTGTTTTAAGATAAAGTGTCAAATTAGTTGCATGAAAACTCTTTTTTGGAGTTAAAATAACTTTTCCTTTTAGAATTTGGTTTTCTTCAAACTCTTTTTTGTCTATTCTTATTTTTACAGAAATTTTATTTGAAGTAATTTTTCTTTTTAATGCAACAAACAAGATTGGGGCAGTTGGAATTAAAACATACAAAAATAAGGTTAACTTTGCATCCATAATTCAGAATAGTTAAAAACGTTTATAAATATAATTGTTTCTAAAATTTTATGGAAAAAAATATTCCAAAAAATCAAAATAAAAATAAAGGAACAGGAGCTTTTGTTTTAGGACTTTTAAGTTTGATATTATTCTGGCTACCTTTAATTGGACTTATACTTGCAATTGTTTCAATTGTTTTATTTGTTAGCCATAAAAAGAAAGGCGGAGATAGTGGTCTTGCAATTGCAGGATTAGTTATGGCGATAATCTGTATCTTTTTGCAGATTTTTGTAGTTGCTGTTGCTGTTGGTGTTTTAGTTCAAACTGCT
>CAZLRR010000056.1:0-3712 GCA_964562045.1 uncultured Methanosarcinales archaeon | reverse complement strand
TTTAACCCCCTAAAGCTTCCATTTTCTTGAAACCTTTTCTATAAATTAAAATCATAATCAAAGCAAATATTACAATCCAAAGTCCGAAAATTCCTAAAGCTTTTAAAACTTCAACTATTGAAAGTTTACCCAAATATGCACTTGCTAAAGTATATTCCAGATAATAAAATGGAGTAAATTTAATTATTCCAACAAACCATAATGGAAACAATGAAAGTGGTAAAATTCTACCAGATAAAATCCACCAAATTTGTTCAATTGCATTTCTAATTCCCCAAATTTCTGTAAACCAAAAACTCAGACCTCCAATAATTACATACACAATAATGTCAAAAATCAAATACATTATCGCATAAATCACAAACAACAATAACAAAGTTCCACTCGGATATGGAAGACCAACTAAATATGTCATAGCAGAAAGTAATACCAGAAATGAAAATAAGTAAATCACTTTAGTACCCATTGAATCTGCAAGTAAAGATTTTACAAAATTTACAGGTCTACATAAATACGTAGAAATATCTCCCGACTTAATTGTCTCACTAACTCTTTGTGAGATTTCTGATGATCTTGCAACATTAATTAAAAGTCCTATAATTAAATACACAAGTATTTCAGTAAATGTGAAACCTCCAATTTGATATGTTGGATCTCCTCCACCTTTTACTTCGTAGATATAACTCCAAACAAAATAGAAAAAAACTCCCATAAAAACTGGTGTTAAAAATACTGAAAGTAAATATGATTTATATTCTACTGATTTTCTAAATCCTATTTTAAAATATTCTAAATATTTACCCATTTTTTATTACCTCATTAACAAATTCTTGTTGAAAATATGTAAAATCTTCACTCTTTAATTCATCTAACCAAATTTGTTTATCTACTTCTTTATCTAAAACTGATTTATTTTCTTTTACTAATTCAACTTCAAAATAAAAATTCAATCGTTGAAAATATTTATCTTTTTTAGGGTCTGCATAAATTGAAGTGTTTACAAAAATTGGAACATCAGATAAAACCTTAATTTCATAACCAATTTCTTCTAAAAACTCTCTTTTAATTGCTTCAATAAAATCTTCTCCACAATCTAAGCCTCCACCAACAAAAGAAAATTTTTCATCCCAACAAGGTTTTATTACTAAATATTTTTTATCTTTTTTAACTAAACCATAAACTGCTGGCCTAAAAGATAACTTTTCAACTTTTGATTCTACAACATTTCCATTTAAATCTTTAAATTCAATCATTTTTTATAATATCCTCCAGTTTTTTTTGAACCTCTTCGCTCAATTAAGTTTAACTTTAATAACTTCCGAATATGTTTATCGATAGTGCCAAATGCTTTCTTTGTTTCAATAGATATTTGGCCCGCATTAATATTTGGGTTATTCTTAATTAAATTATAAGTCTCCAATTCACTCAGATTTAATTCGCCATTTAATTCGCCATTTAATTCGCCATTTAATTCGCCATTTTCTAGGACATCCAAATTAGAAAATATCTCAACCGAAAAAAATTTATCGTATTCAATTTTAACTTTATTTCCATTTAATTTAGAATTATCTCCAATTCTTTTAATTCCAGTTCCCACTTTTTCCATATAAATTGTTCTTGAAACTAAATCTGCAATAAGTTTATTTCTTGGCATAGACTCCTTTCCAAATCTATTCTCAGGAAAAACATCCATAAGTCCGCCCGGATTATTAATAAATAATCTATCTTTTAATTTTTCAACCGCAACCTCTGCTCTAAATTCCCTATAATCTCTATGAACAATGGCATTAACAATTGCTTCCCTATATGCTTCTTCATGATACTCAGGAAATTCTTCTCTTTTCGCACTTTTTATTTCAAATCTTACTGGAACTCTTTCCTTAATGTAATTTATTGCAAATTCAATATTACCTATTATTCCCTTATCAACTTCTTTTTTATCTAAAATCTCAATTCTTGAACTATCATTAAAATGAACACATCTAACTCTTGAAGAACCAACATATTTATGTGACTCTTTTGCGAAAAATAAAACACAAGCATTTGTAAACCCTTCATTAGTTAATAGTTTTAAATTTTTTAAAATCTCTTTTGTATCAATAGATTTCGAAATTTTTGCTAATTTCAAATAATAATCAAATTTGTCTTCATCAAAGTCTTTCTCAAAATCAAAATCTTTACAAATCATTTGATCATAACTTAATAATCCCCAATTATATGCTAAATTCAAAATTTCATCCCTTTTTATTTTTTGACTATTAGGGCCAATTCTCAAATAAAAACCATTACTACAAGAATAAGGTTTTTCTTTTCCTTCCTTAACATCAATAACTAAAACATTATCAACTTCTTCAATTTGAATTGAAATTTGTGGATCACAATTTCTAGCTAAGTCTTGAACTTGAGATTTAATTTTATTATCTATTTTAAAATCTATTTTTTCTCCTTTATCATTAACACCTAAAATTAATTTGCCTCCCTGTGAATTTGCAAAAGCAACAATTTCAGAAGAGAAAGATTTGTCTATTCTTTCTTTAAACTCTATAAATTGTCCTTCCCCTTCTTCTAACATTAATTTTAATTGTTCTTTACTCATTTTAATTTAAAACTCCAACCACTGGTTGGAGAAATGGCGACTAGAGGTTGCCAAATCATTCTTTTTTACTATCATAAACTTTAGCAACTATGTTTTCTAATTTTGGCTCTTCAATTGTTAAATCGATTACATCAACACTCTCAACTAATTTTTTTAACATAACTCCTAAAGAATTAGAAACCGGAACTTTAAAATGTAAATAGTAATCTTCTTTCTCAGTTTCAAAATGTGATTTCAAATCTTCTAATTTGTTTTTATCAATTACTTTTTTATAATACACACTAACCCTTTTCCAATCGGAATATTTATTTTTAAAAGTCTCAAGCGGTCCTTCGTAAAAAATCTCACCATTATCAATAAATACAATTCTATTACATAATTCTTCAATATCATCCATGTCGTGAGTTGTAATCATAATAGTTACATTCTCTTCCTTATTGATTTTCTTCAAAAACTTTCTAATTGAAATTTTTGCACTAGCATCTAACCCTATTGTTGGCTCATCTAAAAATACAATTTTTGGTTTATGTAGAAATGAAGCAGCAAGCTCACACCTCATTTTTTCTCCAAGAGATAATTTTCTGTATGGAGTTTCAAAAAAAGGTTCAATTCCAAGCATCTCAACTAAATACTTAACTCTTTTCTGATAAAAATTCTCAGAGAGTCCATAAATTGCTTTGAACAATCTAAATGAATCTTTAACTGGAATATCGTATGCTAAAATTGAACGTTGACCAAAAACAACACCTATTCTTTGCGTATATTCTTTTCTATCTTTGAATGGAGATAATCTTCCAAAAACTGTTACTTCTCCTTCAGTTGGATGAAGTATTCCTGTAAGCATTTTAATAGTGGTTGATTTCCCTGCACCATTTGGACCTAAATAACCTAAGATTTCCCCTTCCTCAATTTCTAAATTAATTTCTTTAACTGCTACTTTTTGTTCCCATTCTCTATAAAGCCAAGAGAGTCTTCTTTTCATCCAAGAAAGGTCTTTTTGTTTTTTTGGTATTTTGAAAACTTTCCTTAAACCTCGAGTTTTAATAATTGTATGATTCATATTTATATTATATAATTAAATCTCTTTTTTTATATTTTTGTTACTCTTTTGAGTTT
>CAZLRR010000055.1:0-3779 GCA_964562045.1 uncultured Methanosarcinales archaeon | reverse complement strand
GTCTCTTATGATGGTGTTTCTGATTATAAAATTGATTCTTATGAAGATGATATTGTATTTATGTTTAGAAATGATGGTATAAATTCATATGATGTCGATTCTTTTGATTTTGAATTGTTATATGTTTCAGAAGGAATAGCTACAAAGTTTATTGATTATGAATTTTTATATTCTGATAGTGTTGATTATGATGATAAATTTGAACCAGGGGAGGTAGTGAGGTTTACTTTAGAGAGTGGTGTAGACTTTGATGATGGTACTATTTTGGGAGTAATTGTTAAGATTGAAAATGAGAATGCAATGATTTTTCAAAAGGAATTAGAATTTAATGGAGAGGATAAAGTTAGTTTTGTAACTTATAATGAGCCAAGTAGTGTTACTTATTTGGGAAGTGATTCAGACTCTAATGATGAGTTTGAATTTGATTATAAGAATATAAATAAAATTTTAGGTGATGAAGATGCTCCAGTTCAAATGACTTTCTTTTTTGATTATAATGAACCTTTTACAAAGAAATTTCTTGATGAAACTTTTGATGACATTGTTGATAATTTTGTTGATGAAGGAGACTTGTCAATTAATTTTGTTCCAGGTGATTTGTTAGCTGATGATGAGGAGTTAAGAAAAGTTGGACGTTGTGTTTATGAAATTGATGGAATTAAAGATTATATTAAGTATGTTGAAGATAGTTTGGATGAGTTAGATTCTAGTTCTTCAAGATCTGAAAAGATTGATTTTATTGAATACTATTATACTAAATCAAATGAGTATTGGGATTGTTATACTTCTGAAGATGTGAAAGAAGCGATTGAACGTGAATTAGATTATGTTGAGGATAATGAAGTAATGGGTTTTCCTTCTTTTGTTTTTAAAAATATTAGGACGGGAGTTGTAGAAGAATTTTCGGGAGCACAGGATTATTCTAAATTTAAAGAAACAATTCAGGACTTGTTAGAGGAAGGAGATAATGTTGTAGATGATTATAGAGATTTAGAAATAGATTTTGAGATTATTGATGTTGTAATTAATCCAAGAGATAGAATTATTGAACAAGGAGACACTATGTTGATTAATGTGAAAGTTAAGAATTTAGGGAATGTTGAAAAAATAATTTATCTTGATGTAAATATTCCCTCTCAAGATATTGAAAAGAAAGTTAATTTGGGTAAAATTGGTGCGGGAGAAACAAAATTGTCTTCAGATTTATATATTAATATTCCAAGAGATTCATATTTGAAAAATGGAGACTCAGAGATAAGTTTTCAGATTTTTGCTGATGGTAAAAGATATGATGTTCAAAGAGAATTTATTTCAATTGTTGAAAGAAATTATGATGTTATTATTGATGATGAAAATGATTATGATTTAAGAGATAGAGAAGATGAAGTTTGTCAAGGATGTAGTGTTGAGAGTTCTTGTCTCCAAACTGGAATTAGATTAGTTTCAGATGATGTTGCAAAGTATTGTGATGTTGATGGAGATTTGAAGAGTCAAAAAATTGTTGGCGCTACTTGTCAAAATAATTTCGAATGTTCAAGTAATACTTGTAGTAGTGGGAAGTGTGTTGATTTAGTTCAAAAATTAGATGAACAGACATCTATTTTGGAGAATATATTGGGGTGGTTTAAGTCCATCTTCTTTAAGTAATAAAAAATGGGATTTAACTTTGGAGAAAAAAATGATAAATACTCTTTAGAAACTAAAGAGAAAGTAGGAAAAGCAATATTTGCAAGAAATATTAATGTTGTTTTATATATAACAGCATTTATATTTTTGTTTTGGGGTATGTTTAATTTTAATGTGATTTTTTATATTTTATTTATAGCAGTAATTAGTTTTACATTTTTTGTGCCATTATTTTTTGGGTTTAATAATTTTAAAACGTATCAAATTTATCTTAGATTAGGAAAGAGAAACACATTAAAAACTTTGTACGATGTTTTTTCTTTTGAACTAGGTTCTCACGAGAAAAATGAAGCATATGAATTTGTTAAGAAGTTTTTGTCTAAGCATAAGAAAAAAACAGCTGAAAAAGTTTTGGTGTTTAGTGGTAATCCTGAAATTTATTTTAATGATGAGAGAATAAAAAAAGAAGTTGAAGAAAAAAAATTAAGTTTGTCTTTTCAAGTTTTTTCAAGAGATGTCCCACTTCCTAAAGGAATTACAGGGATTCAAGTTTTTTTGAAAGATTATCAGAGGGGGGATTTTGATTATGAACATATTGGGAATAATTATGAGTTGGTTGTTTTAAGAGAAAAAATACCTCAAAAGTATAAGAGTTCTGCTAAGTTGATTAATAAAGAGATTCTTCCAAACATGGACGAGATTGATAAGGATTATAAATTTAGAGACGAATTTCATAGGAAGTTTGGGATTTTGCCGGAGAATGAAAAAAAATATTTCGACAGTATGAAAAAATTTGATTCAGAGAGTAGACTTGCTACAAAGAAATTTAAGAAAATATTAGATCAAAATCCTATGATGGCTTATCAGTTATATGGGGCTCCAAAGATTGCTGGCGATATTGCAGATATTTCAAATGTTATGATTGATGGCGAATTATTAAATAAAGGAGAAATTGTTTCTTATAGAGAGGAATTTGTTTATTATGTAGGAAATCGTCATTTTAGGTTTGAGGAATTAGTTCGTAATTTTGTTTCTTTTGAAATGAACCCTAATAGTCAGTATGCCTATAAGGAAAATCCTTCTTTGCCTTTGATTGATGAAGTTTTGAAAAAGAAATGGGATAATTTTGTTAAAGATAAAGATTTTTTATTTGAGTTAAGTGGAGATGATAGATATGATATTGTTTTTATTTTTGCAGATAAAAAGGATCCAACTAAGATTTCATTTAAGGTTAGGCCCGAGAATATGGTGTCTACTGAAATTTTATGGGAAAGACATTAATTTTATTTATCTCTTCAAGATTTTACAATTATTTGGAATTAGTTTAGGTAAATCTTCAAAACTGAACTTTAATTTAGTTTTCAATTCTTTATTTAACTTTTTATAATTTAAATCTCCGGGCTCTAATTTTACAAAACGTGTTCCACAAAATTTTTGACATGCTGGCAAACTTCCACTAAAACCTTCTTCGATTTCGATTTCTTCATTGTCTGTTTTAATTTTAATTTTCCTAATTCCTAAACAAATTAGGGTTGGCAAATTTTTAATTATGTTTTTATCTCCTCGAATCATAAAAGAACCCTTACTCATAAATTCTCCAGAGTTTGCGGTTTTAGAAATTTGCTCAGGATAAACCCAAAATGCATCTGCAGTTCCAAAACCTTTTTTCCATTGAGACGAAAAATTTGCAACCATTGAAGCTGCTTCCATTAAAATTTCTTTTTCTTTTTCAATTTCTTTTCCATCTTTTACAATTCCGAAAGGAGAAGCTGGAGCCTGAGTGTGGAATACAATATCATTTTCTTCCATATGTTTTTTAACTAGAATTTCATTAGTAACTGAATCTTTCCCCATAACTAAAAGATGTCCAGAAGATAAAAATGTCCACCTGAACTTTTCATACCATTCTTTTTTCTTATGTACTTTTATTTTCTCTTCCTTCTCTTTTCTTGCCATGTGCTTTTCCTTATTTGCTTCAAGTTCAGAAATTTCCTTTTGAGTTTGCTCAGTTGCTTTCTCAAGTCCGGGAAGTTTAGCTTTTAACTTTTTAGCTTTTTCAAAATAAAAATTCGCATTCTCATTTATGTCTTTATCCAAGAACAATTTAATCTCCATAATTAGTTTTAGGATTGAATTGTTTATTAAGTTTTTGT
>CAZLRR010000054.1:0-3963 GCA_964562045.1 uncultured Methanosarcinales archaeon | reverse complement strand
CGCATTTCTCAAATTTTGGATAATTTCACTAAAAATGGTTATGGTCTTTACTTCAACTTCTTCTTAAAGCCATCATAAGCAGTTGTAGTGTTTTCAAAACTCTCTCTTGCCTCATCTTCTACTTCTGTAACATCTTTATATCTTTGAGAAAAGTGAGTAATTATAAGTTCTCCAACTCCGTTTTGGGCTGCAATTTCTGCGGTTTCTTTAGCTGACATATGATCATATTCTTCTGCTTTCTCGTAATGGGTTGCATATTTATATGTTGCTTCCATAACTAAATAATCTGCATCTTTTGCGAGTAGGTTTATCTCTTCACAAGGCCGAGTATCAAAGACTAAGGCAACTTTTTTCCCTTTCTTAATATATGTAATTGCTTCGGGATAAATCTTTTTTCCATTATGTTCTATTGGCAGAGCCATTTTTGCTCGTGCAAGCTGAGGAGAATTTTCAAGTCCGAGTTCTTTTGCTTTTTCTTTATCAATATTTAAAACGTCTTTTTCCTCAAATCGATAACCAATGCAAGGAATGCTATGATTTAGCTGAGCGCATGAAATTCTATATTCCGAAGTTTCAAGAACGGTTAAAAGTTCGCTTTTCTTAGGTTTTAGTTCATGAATCTCTATTGGAACTTTAGAATCAAAAATAGTCATATTAAGCATGTGATTCACAAATTTTTTAGCATCTTTTGGTCCATAGATTTCGATTTTTTCAATTCCTTGTGTGTTTGAAAGGGTTTGAATAAGTCCTGGAAGGCCCAACACATGATCTCCATGAAAGTGAGATAGAAAAATTTTTTTAATAGAACCGATAGAGACTTTAAATTTTTTTATTTGGTGTTGTGTAGCTTCTCCACAATCAAACAGAAAAATCTTACCATTGTATTCTAATGCCATTGAAGTGTGATTTCTCTCATTAGTTGGTACCATACATCCTGTTCCTAAAAATGTCAAATTCATTGACGCCATAATTATAGAAAGAGAGTTTTATTTATAAATGAAATGCATAAAAAATTTCTCTAAAGCTTTCTCAATAAATGATAATAACTAAAATTTAAAAAGAAATAACTTAATAGTCATATTATGAATATCCTTTTAGGTTTTTTATTTATGGGCATTCTTGCCTTGATTTTTATTGGTTTTCCAATATTCTTCTTTGCAAGATACTTTTATCTTCATACAAAAGATGTAACTGAGCAAATTAATGATGATGAAAACAATCCAAAGAATTATTATAAAGATTCATATGGATATTTTAATGTTCAAGGTCATAAATTCTGGGATCCTGTTCAAGAATCATTAAATTTTGAACGTATGAAAAGAGATAATGATAAACTAATGACAAAATATGATAAAATCAAAGATAGAAAATCTATAAGAAAGAAAAAATTTTGGTTTTGGATTCTTGGGGCAGTATTGTCATTATATTTTATTTGGTTTGGAATTGTCTCTTTTGAACATGAGGGTTCTGAGTCATTAATTGCAATATTTTTTGGATTTGTTGTAATTTTTATTCCAATTGGAATATACAAAACGTCTTTTTTTTCTTTAAAAAAAGACCTTATCAAATTTTTATATGCCGAGCAAATGAATTGGTTATATTCTCCAAATATTGACTATAGCAAAATTGAGAAATTAAATAATTCATTAAAAAATTATTTTGCAAAAGGAAACTCGGGAAATCATATTGAAGACCAATTCTGGGGAAGTTTAAATGGAAAATATTTCCAATTAGGATTATATCAATATCAAATCACAACAGGAAGCGGAAAAAACAGGCACACACAGACTTATCACAATACATATGTTGCAATAAAAACTGACAAAAACTTAGACTTAGAATTCATTTTAAGGCCAGAATCAGAAAAAGGTTGGTTTAAAAAAGATATTGAAACCGAATCTATTGATTTTAACAAAGCATTTGCAATAGATTATTTTCTACAATCGGATAATAATGAACTTTTGGCTACAAAACACTTAAACCCGAAAGTTATTGCGGAATTAGTTGATTTACAGAAGAAATACGGAAAGTTTACAATATTTTTCAAAAAAGGTTATTTGTTGTTTTTATTTCCAAATCCTTTAATTAAGGGAACAAAAACAAACTTCTTCAAATCTCCAGAAGTTGCAAAAGAAGATATTGATAGCATAAATTACTCAATAACTCAGTTTATTAATTTAAGCGAAGAGCTTATAAAAGCAATTCGATAAAATAAATTAAAAATGATTGGATACATAATAATTGCAGGAATCGTGTTTTTGGCAATAATTGCCTATATTGTAATTTACAATGGGCTTGTAAGCACAAAAAATAAAGTAGAACAGGCATGGTCAGGAATTGATGTTCAGTTAAAGAGAAGAGCAAACTTAATTCCAAACCTGATAGAAACTGTAAAAGCATACACAAAACATGAAAAAGAGGTTCTTGAAAATCTAACAAAGGCAAGAACACAAATAATGCAAGCAGGAACTAATGTAAAAAAAGCATCACAGGCAGATAATGAACTAGAAGGAGCTTTAAAATCAATATTTGCAGTTGCTGAAAATTATCCAGAGCTTAAAGCAAATCAAAATTATCTAAAACTTCAACAAGAACTCTCAAACACAGAAGATTTAATCGCTGCCGCAAGAAGAATTTACAACTCAAATACTGCAATTTATAACACGAAAATCCAAAGTTTTCCAAACTCAATAATTGCAGGAATCCACAAATTTAAAAATAGTGATTATTTCGAAACAGGAGAAAAAGCAGTTCCAGGGATTAATTTATAAATCTTTCCCAATTTTTGCCGGGATTCCCGGTAAAATAAAAAACTCCCGGGATTCCCGGTAATTTTACCACAAACTTTATAAATTATAATTTAGGTTAAGATGAATTTATAAACTCCCTTTTCTTCCCATAAAATATGCATTATTATATGGCTTTAACCTCGAGATGTAATTTGCAGTGTAAATACTGCCACGGGAAATGTGTAGATGATTTTCTATCCTTTGATGAAGCCAAAAACTACGATTTTAATCTTCCAAGAGACACAACAATAGATATTCAAAAACTAATAGAATTTGCAAAAAAAGATCCAGACTTTATTTTAACATTCTATGGAGGAGAACCATTAATCAAACTAGATTTAATCAAAGAAATAATTGACAAAGTTCCAGCAAAAGAGTTCATGATGCAAACTAACGCCCAAACTTTAGACCAATTACCAATTGAATATGCAAACAAAATTTCAACATTTTTAACTTCAATTGATGGAACTTGTGAACATACAAATGAGAGGAGAGGAAAGCAAGTATATGAAAAAGTAATTGCTAATGTGAGAAGTTTAAGAGAGCAAGGATATATTGGCCATATTATTGCAAGAATGACTGTTGATGAGACTTGTGATATTTTCGAGTCTGTAACCCATCTTGCGCAAATAAAAGAATTTGACGGAGTTCATTGGCAAATTGATGCACAATTCTGGAAAGGAGATTTAGAGCAAAGAGATTTCAAAACCTGGTCAAAAAAATACAATCAAGGTATTACAAAACTTGTGAATTGGTGGTTAGAACAAATAAAACAAACATCTCAAGTTCCTTTGATTTATCCTTTTGTTGCTGTAATGGATAACATTTTAACAGGCAAAAGTGTAGAGGGAATGAGGTGTGGGGCAGGGCATAGCGTTCTCGGACTTCAAACTGATGGAAATGTTACTGCCTGTCCAATTACGGCAGGTTTCAAACCTCTTTATATGGGAGATTTAAACTCAAGTCCACAAGAGATAAAAAACGCAAGAATTAACCCAACAAATCAATGCGAAACTTGCGAAATTTTAAATTTATGCGGAGGAAGATGTCTTTATGCAAATAAAACTCAACTTTGGGGAAAGATAGGTTTTTCAATGGTTTGTGACACAATTTTTCATCTAATTAACGAATTAAAACGAATTGCTCCAGAATTAAAAGGGATGGGTTTTGAAAA
>CAZLRR010000053.1:1822-4013 GCA_964562045.1 uncultured Methanosarcinales archaeon | reverse complement strand
ACTGCTTTTTTATCCGCATTAATCAATCCTGACCCTAATGCAATGAGAGCATCAGAATTTATGTCAAGACATGTTTGGGGAGATGTAAAAGTAGATAGTGAATTTATTCAAGAACATGTAAATACGGATTTCGCATCACAAATTTGTCTAAAAGCAACTAAAGGTCCATTAGGATTTGAAGGAACAACTCAAAACCCTGAGGGAGGTGCTCAAACTTATGACTGTTTTACAAATAGACCCGAGAGTGCAAACTTTTCAGGAGATTATACAAACGAAGAAATTTTCATACAAGATCCTAGTGCATGTGGAGTATCCTCACAACTTAATTCCTTTAGATCTCCAATGACTCCAGACAATAAAGTTGGAATTCATTATTCCTTTTACTTGAGAGCTCCAAATTATGATAACATAGAATATAGATTATTCGCAGGTTACTTAAACAATGGAAATCCAGTTGTTGTAAATTTAACTGAAAAACTTACCTTACAAGCAGGAAAAGGACACAAACAATCAGGTTTCAAACTTGTAAACATCACAAACTCACAAACCTTTAACGAAACAACAGCAAATTTTCAAATCAAACTTGTAAGTATATTTAATGGAACCTCAGATGTTTATACCTCACTTCAAGTGCCAGTAACTATGCAATACACGGGCACAGAATTGGAACTAAACATCTTAACAGATGAAGAAGGGAATGTTATTAATGTTCCTTCTCCAGATGAAATAGACCCATTAGAAAACGTAGACATCAACTTTGAATAAAAATGGAAGAAAGAGACACAATAGGACTTAGAACAAAAGTAAAATTTGAAGATGGAAGTATATACACCGCAAAAGTTGACACAGGAGCAGACTCCTCATCAATTGACAAAGCAATCTTTAAAAAGCTTGGAGACAAAGAAATAATTGAGCATAAAACTATACGTTCTGCTCTGGGCAAACATAAAAGACCTGCTGCAATGCTAGAGGTTGAAATAAATGGTAAACTATTTAAACAGAAATTTACTATCTCTGATAGGTCAAACCTTAATTTCAAAGTATTAATCGGGTGTGACATATTAAAAAAAGGAGAGTTTCTTGTAGATCCTCTCCAAAGGTGATTTAAATGGCATATAAATTGGCAGTAATTAGTCTTGGAAGTGTATCTTCTAGAATGGTTTTAGAAGAAGCAAAGCAATATTTTGATGTTGTAGACCATATTGACATTAGAAAAATTGAAATTCACGTAGGTACAAAAACAGAGGTTCTATACGATGGAGAGCCACTTAAAGATTATGATTGTATTTACATGAAAGGAAGTTTTAGATATTCTGCTCTTTTATACGGACTTACTGAAATCTACAAAGACAAATGTTTTGTACCTATTGACTCAAACGCCCACATTATTGCTCACAACAAATTTATGACACACCTTAACTTTTCATCAAACAAACTCCTAAAAATGCCGAGCACATATTTTGCAGCTAAAGTTTCTGAAACTAAGGCTTTTCTAAAAACACTTAACTACCCGATGATATTAAAATTCCCTTCAGGAACACACGGAAAAGGAGTAATCTTTACTGACAGTTACCAAAGCGCTTCTTCAATGATTGATGCACTTGACATTTTCAAGCAACCAGTATTAATTCAAGATTATATTAACATTAAATCAGACATAAGAGTAATTGTTGCAGGTAGCAAAGTTATAGGTGCAATGAGAAGAATTGCAAAAAGTGATGAAGTTAGAGCAAATGCTCATTTAGGTGGTGAAGGTGAGCCTTACATTGTAACAACCGATATAAAAAATATGTGTATTGAGGCTGCAAAAAAAATCCGTGCGGGGATTTGCGCAATAGACATTATTGAATCAGATTATGGTCCACTCATATTAGAAATAAACACTTCTCCAGGGCTTCAGAAGATTACTGAAGTAACAAAAAAAAATATCGCAAAAGAAATTGCTTTTTATCTGCACGAAGAAACTAGAAAATTAAAAGAACATAAAGATAAAGTTGTTTCAAAAGATTTGCTTGGAGATTTAGGTATTGCAGACATTGGAACAAGAGATTTACAAACAGAACTTGTAGTTAAGAATGGAAAAATTATCTTGCCAGAATTTGCTCTAAAATTATCTGAGCTTTTTGAAAATGAAGATGTGACAATTAGGGCATCAAAAGGAAAAATCGAAATCGTAAAAAGCGATTTCTAA
>CAZLRR010000053.1:0-1722 GCA_964562045.1 uncultured Methanosarcinales archaeon | reverse complement strand
TCAAGTCCTTTCAATGTTCCACTAACTCTAATCACTTCAAATCTAGTTTCAGTTTTATCAAGTTTTGAAATTAAAAGAAGCGAAGCAATAAGTTTATCCTTATATGAAACTTGAGTTTTCAAAACAAATTCTTGCTTAGAAAAATTAAACTTATCTTTTAAAAACCAAATTCCTGCTTTAGAATAATCAATACTTCCAATATAAAAAATTAATTCTTTTGATAAAAATTTTGAAACTTCCTCAAATTTAAATTTTTTCGAAGAATGAATTTTTACTTTAACAAATCTTTTCTTCATCTTTAGCGTTGGTCTTAAAATTTTTAACTTCTCATCAGATTTCTTTATCATTGTTCTTATTATGTCTAAATGATAATAATTTATAAACCTTTATAATTATAAAAATTCTATGGAAAAAGAATTTATTATTCCAAAATTTAATGAAACCAAATTGATTTTCTTGTTTTCAGCGGTTTTAGCGCTTATGTTTGGATTCCTTTTTAATAGGTTCACAGATTTTGATTCTGGATTTTTTTCAGTTCTAATAATTTTATTTTTATTCATTTTTTTACTATTATACTTAAGATTAACATTTATGAAACTTGCAGCATACAGGCAATGTTTTGAACTTACACTTCACAAACAATATTTAAATCAGTTTTATTATAAGGCTCAAGATAAAATTTCTTATCATCAAAAAAACCTGAAAAAAGGAATCCCTGCTTATGTGTTTGGTATAATTCTATACATTTTAACTCTTGGAATTTTTATTATGCCTTACTTTTGGAGATATGAATATAAAAAAATTCCTCATCTGCACATTGGTTCACGGCAATGGCTTGAGGGAGATTCTCCTAACGATATGCATTTAGAAGTTTCGGATTATAGACTTTCTAAAGTTTTTCTTGCAGGATTTATTTACTACGTCATATTTACTTTAATCCTGAAACTTTTCATCTCTAGTGAAAACATATTTTATGAACCATTTATATTCATAATGTTTTATCTAGCGTTCTTTTCATTAATTCCAATCTTTAATTTTGAAGGTATGGAACTTTGGCTTAAAAACAAATTTGCATGGCATGTTGCAATTACTTCTGTTTTGACAGCATTTATCTATGCAATGCTTTTGCGTGAATTTGTCTACTTAGTATTTTTTACGGTTTTTACAATTATAGTAATTACTTTCTATTTATTTTGGAGAAAATTGGTGAGCGGCTAAAATGGCAATTAATAAAAATAAAAATAAAAATAAAAATAAAAAATTAAAAGAAAAAAAGGCTGAAATTTCCATTCAGACAATATTTTATATTATGATGGCAATTATCTTTGTTGCAATTGTTATGTATGGTATAAACAAATTATTTTTTGTAAATGAGCAACTCTCAGAAACACAAAGAATTGAAATAAAAAATGATTTGGAAAAAGCTTTTCGGTATTGTGAAGACCCGCTTAATGCAGGTTCTATGAAAATAATAGAAATTAAAAATGACAGATTTAACTCTGTTTGTGTTGCAGGAAATGGCGAAATTGGAGAAGCAGAAACCAAAAATGAAACATTGGCAAAAGAACTTAGCGAATTAACTGAAACTGGAAAAAATGTATTTTTTATGGATGTAGATTTTATTGGGTCTGGAAACAATTTCAAAATAACACGATATAACATAATTGACACTCTTGAAGTTAGTGCAGATGATAGTTTCTGTGTGTTTGATGAAGATAGAGA
>CAZLRR010000052.1:0-4032 GCA_964562045.1 uncultured Methanosarcinales archaeon | reverse complement strand
TCAGTCTCTTTACCAAACACACTCTCAATTCTTAAGTTAACCAATTCAATACACTCCGCAACATATGGGTCAACTTCAAAATCACGAATTATATTAAAAGAATGACCTACATATTTCTTAACACTACCTTCAGAAATTGTAAAGTTAATCGAAGGGTTTCCACACTTAGTACACTTCCCAACTAAAGGAGGCCTACGATAAATAGTATTACACTTAGTACACCTAAAACTCTGCTGAGAAAACTTTCTCAAATTACCTTTAATATCTTTCATAAAATGCTTATCAATAACAAAAGTTCCAACAGTGTCAGCATCAACAGCACGAATCTTCCTACCTAAATTAAGCTGCAACTCAAGCTTCTCAGCCATAGAAGGAACACTCTTATAAGAAGAACACATAACAGTATTATTCATATCCGTTGTAGTATGAGTAAACTGATAACCTAAATACTTCTCATCAATAACCTCACGATCAATTCTCTTCTCAACTTTCTCAATCTTAACAGATTTAGGAGACTCATATTTATATCCCGCCTCATAAAACTCCAAAGGATAATAAGGAACTATATCCATTCCATGAACCTCATCATCAATCTGATCCAAATACAAATGAGACGTCAAAACTAAAGACACGTCCATGGTACGACTCCCCCTTCGATCAGGCAAAAACTCACGAGAAAAATTAATCAAACCATCCATCAAAAGCATAATCCCATTCTCATCTCCATCTAAATTACGCCTCTGAGCAGCATGCCAAACTGGGTGCGAAAAACACCCTTGCGTTTTAGTATAACCTAAAATTCTTCCAACAATTCCTGCAGAAGTATGAGGAGCCAAACCAATAATTAAATGCCCAATAGTATCCTCTTTAGACTTAAAATTATAAAACCTCTCCATGCCATAAACTTTCTCAAGCATATCATCAACAAAATTACCAGTATTCACAACATAATCACTACACAATTCGTCCCCAGACTCAACGCAATCAGGCAAAACAACATCCTGAGGAAAAATCTCAACAACCTGGTCAGAAGACACCAACTCCTTGCCCAAATAATCGTGAGTATATCCAAGCTCCTTTAACTTAGAAATTGAAGTCCCAATCTCTTTTGGTTTAAAATGTGTAAGTCCCATCTCAATCATATCATAACGAACAGTCCCATCTTTATTTACAAAAACATGATTAAGCTCTCTCAAAAAACCCTTAGCGACATGCTCAGTTGTATGATGCTTATTAATAGTTGCCGTAATTCCTTTAACATGCTTAGGAAAAGAAACCTTAGAACCTAGAACATCACGCAAATTTTTCAAATAAGTTTTCATATCAACTTTTGACTTCTTATACCTAACAATCTGATTAAACTTTCTAAGAGCAATAATATTTTGCTTCAAATCTTCCTTCTCCATTAACTTCTTATCAAGCTCACCCAAAACAGAAGTAACAACAGCTTTTCCGTCATCAATTAATTTAGCATCGACAAAAGACTTCTCGCTACTAAATCTCTGCCTCAAAAGCTTCTCAAAATCATCAATACTCTTCAAAACATTTTCAGGCATCTGCTGACCAGAATTTTTAATCAAACCACGAATCTTAGGCAAAATTCCCATAACAAAATTCAAATCAATTGGAACATCAGAATACCTCTCAAAAAACAACTGCCTACACTCTTGCCCACAAGTTTCGCAATGAGGATAAATTGTCTCCCTCTCACACTTTGCACAATAAAAAGTTCTAAAATCTTCTTCAATATGACCAACTTTGTTAAAAACTTCAACTAAATTCTTTAAACGGCCTCCTTGCTCACCAACAGGAAACAAACCATGAGATCTAGTCTCATCATTAAATTGCTTACGCATTTTCGCCTTCTCCGGACGACCCATTCGAGCCCCAATATAAGAACCTGCCTTATCTCGAATCTCCCACAAACTATGTTTACTTACAATCTCACAAACTGAAATAGACAAATCCTTTTTAGCCTCAGCAATTAATTTATCAACCCAGCTATCCAAATAATATTTTTCAAAAGGATTAATCCCTAAACAAACTAACAATACCTCTGTATTTTCCTTATCAATCTCAATCATAACACCAGAAACTCTATGCTCAATACCCAATTTTTCAAAATCTCTTTTCTTCTCAGCAGAAATCATAGAACCTGAAGAAGTAATCTTCAAACTTTTCAAAAACTCTAAAAATACAATAAATTCCGAGGCAGTAAATTCAGCCCAATAAATCAAATAACGAGGATGTAAGGCAACACCATATTTCTTACATAATTGCAAAGAAGTTTTCAAGTCAGGAATATTTTTAAAAGGATTTTCTAAATAATTTTTCAAATCAGAAGGTACTTTTCCATTAACTAATTTAGAGAAATCCATGTCTAATACAATTAAAAGGATATTATTTATATAATTTTGTATAAGTAACATTTATAAATACAAAAGCACATATTATCATAGAAAGTGTGAAATTATACAAAGTTTGAAAACACACGTTTTGAAGCTCCAAACTCCCTTTTTTCAAAAAATGGAGACGTTCGGGATAAATTCTTGCTCTTTTGGGATAAACTTGCACCATAAGCTTTATATAAACGTATGGCTTACTAATTCTTATCTGGGAAAGGATAACCAAATGAACTCCTTCATCCCAGATTCGGCAAATCCATCCTGAAATCTTGTAAATCCATCCATCCAAATTTTACAAAATTTCTTTGGCATCGGGGTTGTTACTCTGATGCCAAAAATTCTCAAAAAAAAATCAAATACCAAAGTTTATAAAAAATAAAGATTTAGATATTTTTATGGAACTTATGGACAATAAACTTCTCATTAAGAAATTTCATTCATTCTTTGAAGACGTTTTAAGAAAAGATATCCGTAAGGCAATTCACGATGGTCAAAACCATTTAAAAGTTAGTTTCTTTGATATTTCTGAGTATGACATAGAACTTGGTGACCAATTACTTTCTTTTCCAGAAGATATTTTAAAAATCATGGAAAACACTCTGGCAGAATTTTTTGAAGATAGTGAAGATAAAAAACTAAAAATTCGATTAACTTCACTGCCAGTAACTGAAATGGTTATGATTAGAGATATCCGTTCAGAGCATTTGGGAAAACTAATTATGCTTGAAGGTCTTGTTAGAAGAAAAACAGACGTTCGGCCAAGACTTACAGCAATTGAATATTTATGTACTAATCCAACCTGTAATTTCTCACAAGAAAAATTAAGAGTTCCACAAGTTGAAGATAAAGCACGAGTGGTTAAAACTTGCCCAAAATGTAAATCTTCAGTTGAGATGGTTAATAAAGATTTAGTAGATTCACAAAATTTGGTTTTAGAAGAAATACCTGAAATGCTTGACAATCCTAGTGATCAACCTAAAAGAATTAATGTTTTATTACAAGAAGATTTGGTTTCTCCATTTAAAGATTCAAAAACTAACCCTGGTTCAAGAGTTTATGTTATAGGAATTGTTAGAGAAATTCCCCTTACAACAAAAACTGGAGCTGAAAGTATAAATTATGAGCTTGTAGTTGAAGGAAATTTTATTGATTTAAGTGACCAAGATTATTCCGAAATTAATATTTCAAAACAGGAAGAGAAAGAAATTAAAGAACTTGCAAAAGATCCAGAAATCATAGATAGACTCGTTCACTCAACTGCACCTTCAATTTACGGATATACCAAAATTAAGGAGGCGATACTTCTGCAGCAGTTTGGTGGAAAAGGAGGTACAAAAGGAGACGGAGTTAAAACAAGAGCAGACATCCACATTCTATTAATTGGAGACCCGGGAGCAGCAAAATCTCAAATGCTTAAAGCTGCTACAAGAATTGCACCAAAAGCTATGTTTGTTTCAGGAAAATCTGCTTCAGGAGTTGGACTTACTGCATCAGTTATGAAAGATGATTTAACTAAAGGTTGGGCGCTTGAGGCAGGAGCTTTGGTTCTTGCAAACGGAGGTTTGTGTGCAATTGATGAGATGGATAAAATGAGTGATGATGATACCTCTGCAATGCATGAAGCGCT
>CAZLRR010000051.1:0-4246 GCA_964562045.1 uncultured Methanosarcinales archaeon | reverse complement strand
ATTTTTTCTTTGGGTAATTGATATAACGATACTGACGGGTGTTTATCTGGATGAAAAGGGCAATTGAAGCTCTTACCAATTTCTTCTACCTCTACTCCCATTAAGTCAAATATTTGTCGAGCAACTTCAAATTCTGTCTGTAATTGATGCCACCACTTATTAAGTTTTTTATTGCTTGAACTAGCAGCCTCATTTTTATTAACTGATGCCTTTTTTTTGTTTTTATTAGGACTACTATAATATTTTTTAGGAGTAATTCGAAGCAAATTGTTAGCTTCATCTTTTTCAAAATTAATGTTCTCATATTTAAACAATTCTTGGCTTGTTAAATTGTTATCTTCTGACCATTTATATTCTGTTCCACTTTCTTGTATGCTTGGTGGAGCAACACCATATTTTCCTTCCCCTAAGATTTCACCTATAACTATTCCTGAAGGAGTTTTCATTACTCCTGAATCAATTTTTTGATCAGTTCTAAGATAAATATGTCTCCCTCTTGATGTAATTACTTCAGGAGTTTTAATTTCAGAGTCAATTATTATATTTGGATCATTATTTTCATTATATTGATGATCAATATCTAATATGACTAAGTTACTAGCCTGGCCAGTAATTATGCCAATATTAATTTCAGGATAATTATCAATCCAGTTTTCTATCTCTACCCAACTAGCTCTTCTTTCTCTAAAAGGAGACCACTTTGGCTTTCCACCTATTTTAGGCAATAAAGGAGAAAAAGGAAATTTGGATTTTGCTCCGAGAGGAATTAAAGAAAATCCCATTTTATATAATAGTTTCAATTGTGCTAATTTCTCTTTAATATTGATAGTCTTAGAATTACTTGATATAATAGAATTACCAGAAATATAAGACATTTAAGAAACACCTCCACTGACAAAGGGGTGTTTGTAAAAGACAAAAAGGAGTGTTAGAGCTTGACAGGCTCTACAAAAGTTTCTTGGTAACAGACCAGTGGCAGCTGGTCTTTTTTCTTTTTTTAATTTCAATTTCATTCCACCTTTCTTTTTTTGAGATTACTATTTAATTCTTCTAATTTTAGATATTTTTCTCTCCAGGTATCAATATAATTTTCTGCTATATTTATTCTTTTTTTCATTTTTACTATTTGAGAAAATTTTTCTTCTTCAAAGAGATGCATTTGAATGCTTCCATCTTTATATATTTTTTGAGTTGAAAAATCATTTTGATTAATAATCAATTTAATTAATTTCTTTTTAATTTTTTTAAAATAAATTTGAGGGTCTATTTTCATTTGAGTATTATAAGATAATTTATCAGCTAAAAAACTAGAAATATTTGATATTTCATCTAGTGTAAAGCCCTCATTTTTTAATTTGGAAACAACGGCTATTTGAATCGGGAGAGTATTATCATATAGACCAACTCTTCCACCACGACCTTTTGATTCGTATGAAATTGGTTTTTGGATACAACCGAGAGAAGACCAATTTCTTAAGGCACTAAGGCTAGGCAGATTTTCATCAGTTATAATTTGAGCCTGTTTATAAGCTTTTCGTAAAGTTATCATAATTTTCCCCCTTTTCCACCTGGAGCATAGTTTCTAATATTTGTAAATAGTATATCATTACACTGTCAGCGTGTCAAATGACAGTGGAGATTTTTTTAAATTTAATAGGTTTTTTTAGTCATTTTTCTCGATAACACAAGTAATAATGTTTTTTTATTATTACTTGTGTTATTTAGTTCTTATGTTTTAGGTCTTTTAATGTTCTTATAAACCATTAATATAGTCTTATTTTTTGTTTTTTTTTCGAAATTATTTTGTATAAAAATTTAGATATGCTATGATGTAGATGTTAGGGATTATGACAAAGAATATTAGGATTAAGGAGGAGCTAAAAATGCAGTTATATTTTGAAAATGATAGGCTTTATGTGGATGAAAAATTTAGTGCTATTAGTATTTCAAAAAGTGTAACAAATTTATATGGTATAGAATTGGATTTTGTAGAAGAAAGTATAGTTTTTGATCAATTATCAAAAGAAAAATTACTTGATATAAGAGATGAAATTGATAGAGCTCTTTCCGAAAAATAAGCCAAAGATTGATTTATTGAAGACAATAAGGAAAAATATGATTAAAAAGCTGACACATTTAGGCTAAAAATTAGTTTGGAAGTAATACTGCTGTCTCCTGGCTGCAGCAGCCCATATGCAACTCGGGAATTATAAGTTCGGGACAACGGAAAAGAAACAAATCTGTCTTAATTGCTCATCGTGAGTTGCTTGATTTTTTTCCATTCATTACGACCAAACCCCCTTTTTTAAAAAAATAATCCCAATGCGGAGGGACAGAACTTGACGCTATCCTTAGCGTCAAGTTAGGTACCTCCTGCATTGGTTAATTAAAAAATATATAGATGTTTTTTTGGTTTTTGCAGAGAAAATATAGCGATTTTTCTATGTTTTCTCTGCGGAATTCAAAAAGAAATGGAGGGAAAATCAAAAATGGCACAAGGATCAGTTGTGTATCAGATTCAAAAAACTGTGAATCAAAACACTGTGCCTCATATGTCCCAAGAACACCGAAAAGCAAATAAAATTCCAAAATCAAAAAATGTAGCAAAAGCTAGAAAAATAGATCACAAATATATATTTAGTTATGCTTATTCCAAAGATGTAATGAAAGTAATTAATAGAGTTGCAAAATTCGGGAAAATAAAAAATGTTAAAGAAATGACTCCAGAAATAACAAAAACATATATAGAATCAAAAATATATTCTACTGAAAGAACATACTCGAAAAAATACATTCAAAATGAAATGGCCGCAATCAAAAAATTTGGTTGGTGCCTACTAAACACAGGAAGAAAGTCAAAATATGACGAATCAATAGCAGTTGATGTCGAAATACCTGATGAACAGGTACTTACAGAAAGTGAACTTGGAGGGCGATATGAGACCTGGGAAGTTGAGAAAATTAAAGACTATCTAGAAGAAAATTCTTCAGAGATAGTCAATCAGGTGGCAGAGCTTCAAATAGCTTTTGGTCTTCGAACTTCAGAAGCTACAAAAATTGAAGCGAGAAATATTGATATTGAAAATCAAAAAATAATTATTTTTAAGGAACAAAATATAACGAAAAATGGGAAACCCAGAAAAATCGAAAAAACACCAGCTCTTCCAATCTCGAAAGAGAGGTTGAGGGAAATAGTGGGCGATAAAACAGGTAAAGAAAAAGTTTTTGATCTGCCTAATAGAACTTATCAGGATAATATTAAAAAGGCAGTGAAAGGAACAAGTGTTGAGGATACAGAAAAAGGAGGGCATGGTTTTCGTGGACACTATGCTTACCAAAAATTAAAAGAAGAATTGTCGAAATTTGACTATGATAATCTTGATGATAGAATAAAGAGAATTTGGAGAAAGCATGGAAATGGAATAACTGATGCTGAAAAAATTTCTTTGGAAAAAGTTAGTGAAAATCTCGGTCATGAAAGAACTAGTGTAGTTGTGAAATATTACATCCCTGGTCAGGGATGGGAGGAAGTAGAAATAAGCTAAAAATAGGAGGCAGAAAAATGAATAAGGATAAAAGAAGCTGCAGCCCAAAAGAATCACTAAAGAAATCACTACAAGAAATGAAAGAAATGAGAGAGGGAAAAAAGAAAAAAATAACCTGGAGTCAATACATGAAAGGAGTGTAAAATGCCTACAAGCTCTATATTTTCAAAATTTGAGATCAAAGACGATGAGACAATGGAGAAGTTTTTGAACGGAAATAGAGGTAAGGGGAGAAAAGCAGCTAAGATTGACATTCAAAAAAGAATAGATGAAGGAAAAAAGGTTTTGGAGACCTTTTAATAACCCCCCTGTTTTTCTGACGAACGGGGGGTTTTTCTCACGAACGGGGGGGTTTTCTCACGAACAGGTAGAAAATTAACTAGAAAGATTATAGTTTCTAATTTTCATTTAAATAGGCTTTTATTTGTTCGATTACCCAATCTCTATAGGTTTTGTCATCTTGAATAAGTTTGATTCTTAATTTTTTATGTAGTTCAATTGGTATATGTGCATTTAATGTTTTTAATTCTTTATCATCTTTCATTTATATCCCACCTTTAAATAATTATATCATTAAATAATTAAATAATTAAATAATGTTTTAATTAAATAATTAAATAATTAACCGTTCCTCTGTGGAACGGGTTGTTCCACAGAGGAACCCTTTGAATTATAAGGGATTTCACCCATATACCCCATAA
>CAZLRR010000050.1:0-4382 GCA_964562045.1 uncultured Methanosarcinales archaeon | reverse complement strand
AGATTGCTGTTAAGAAGAAATTTACCGACACAGTTGTTGAATCATATAACGAGAAAACTGAATTCTACGATAAATTCCTTAATGATCAAGACTTTAAGAAGCAGCTGATGGAGTTTATTATTATTGATCTTTATCGGAGTTTGAATGGTGAATGAAAAAGAGAAAATCCAAAAAATAAGGGGGTTATATATTGTATATTATAATCAGTATTGGATTTTTTATAATTAGTTATATCTGGTTTTCATTTATTTGGTCTAACATTATATTTCCATTTACTTTTGTTAAAAACACAACTAGATTTATGAATAAATTAAATTTAATTTCAAGAAGGAATGAAACTAAAGTATATATGAATTACTCTCTGGGTCTATTGTTTAACTCCTTAGAATTAATATTTATTTTTTTTATAACATATAAATATTTATCTTTAAATTATCAAATATTTATACTTTTGGGGTCGTTATTTGCTTTGGTTCAATCAGTGTATAATCGTATGTGGGAAATGACTTTAGGAAATGTTAGAGAATATTTATTATTTAATTATAAATTATTTAATGACAAGAAATTTATAAGTATTTTGTTGGAAATATGGGATAAAGAAAATATTGATACAGAAAAAGAAGTAAAAAACGAAATAAAATATTTTTATAATTTTTATAAAAACAAAGAAGTGTCTAAATTAAAATAAAAAAACAACTATAAAGAGGGATGATTTTATGGGAGAATCTCTATTTGTTAAAGAAGATAAAGTAGAGTGGGAAATAGAAAATTTATCTGATAAAGCTACCAATTCTGATAGTTATCCTTCTAATAGATGGATTGAGGAAGAAGATGATATTTACAGAACTAGTTTTCAAAAAGATATTGAAAGAATATTATATTCTAATGCATTTAGAAGATTAAGAACTAAAACGCAAGTTTTATATGATCCCCTTAATCAGCACAATAGAACAAGATTAACTCATACAATTGAGGTTTCTCAAATTTCAAGACAGATTTCACGAGCATTAAATTTAAATGAAGATCTTACTGAAGCTATTGCTCTAGGTCATGATTTGGGCCATACCCCTTTTGGTCATGCAGGTGAAAGAGTATTAAATGATAAGCTAGAGAAAATAGGTGGTTTTTCACATAATGTTCAAAGTGTTTGGGTTGTTGAAAGACTATATCATGGGATAAAAATTAATGGTAAAATTATACCAGGTTTAAACTTAACATATGCTGTAAGAGAGGGTATTTTAAAACATACAGATGTAAAAACCAATTTAGAAGAATTAAAAAAATTCAATCCTGAAAAACCATCAACTATGGAAGGGCAAGTAGTCAGGTTAAGTGATAGTCTAGCTTATTTGTATCATGATATCCAAGATGGGATCCAGAATGACTTTGTAAAAAAAGATGAAATCATTTCAATATGGGAATATGTAAGTGGTCTAGAAAATGAAAATTGGTTTCATGTTTTAATTGATGATGTAATTAGGTTCAGTAATGAAAATGATCGAGTAGACTTTAGTCCTGAAATGAAAAAAGCTTATAAAGCTTTAAAACAGATTCATAAAGATAAAATTTTGAGAAATCCTAAAGTTAAAGAGATGGATGATAAAGGAGCCGAATTAGTAGCTCAAATGTTTAATCTATTAAAAAAACACCCAGAATTATTACCGGAAACTAGAAGTAATAAGAGAAAATTAGAAGAATTTGGTTTGGAGAGGGTAATAGTTGATTATATTCAGTGGTTAGGAGATCAAATATTTGAAGAAGTATTAAATAACTACAAAAAAAGATTGAAGAAATAAGTTGAAATTCTGATATATAATTAAAAAATATTATTGGAGTGAAGCCATGTGTATTATACAAAAAAACAAATAGAATTAGTAGAAAATAGTATAAAAATTGAAGAAGAAATTGCTGATTATATAAAGCTAAAGAAAAAAGGAGCAGAATATTTAGGCCTTTGTCCATTTCATGATGATAAAAAACCATCCTTTTCAGTTTCTCCCAAGAAACAAATTTTTAAGTGTTGGGGCTGTGGAATTGGTGGGAATATTTTTAAGTTTATTCAAAAGAAAATGAATTTTAATTTTATTTCGTCTGTTAAATTTTTGATATTAAAAAATCAAATAGAACTTGATGAATTTGGATACTCTGGAAAAGGAGATGTATATGTTTTAAAATTAGAAGATAGAAAATACTATATAGGTTATACAGAAAATTTAGCCCAAAGAATGGAAAGTCATTTTTCTGGAAGAGGATCAAAGTGGACAAAAGAATATAAACCATTAGAAATAGTGAAAGTATATAAAGGTGTAAATAGAAAATTTGAAACAGAACTAACTGAACTCTACATGAAAAAGTATGGATATAGGATTATTAGAGGTGGAGATCACGTTAGAAAAGATTTGAAATTTAAGCATGTGAAAAAGAAAATCAATAATAAGACTAATGAAGGAGTTTATATTCTTAAACTTGAGGAAGATAAATTTTTTATTGGGTATAATGTCAATATGGATTCAGCAATTGATAATCATTTCGATGGACAGGGTTGTGAGTGGACTAAAAAATATAAACCTGTAAAATTAGTTAGCAAGTATAAAACTAGAAACATAGAGGAATGTAAAAAAGAAACGATAAGTTATATAAAAAAATTTGGCTGGGATAATGTACGTGGATACAGATGGAAGAAAGATAATATTAGAAAACCAAAAATATTATCTTGAATATTATTTGAAGGGAGAATTTAATGTCAACTATTTTAATCCGCCCAGAAGCTCATGATATTGATACTGCAGCAAGAAGGGAAGTACCGTTAGCATTTCCTATTGATTGGGAGCATAGAGAATTAACAGGTAGAGATTATGGGGTTGATATGATTTTAGAAATTTTCAAAGAAGGCGGTGCAACTGGAAATTTCTTAAACTTACAAATAAAGGGTACAACAAAGGAAATTAATGATAATATCCAAGAAATAAAGTTTGATATACCTGTTAGGACATTTTATTATGCTGAAATGTTCATGGCTCCTGTATTATTAGTAGTCTGTCCAGTTAAAAATACAAATAATTCAATTTATTATCTATGGTTGCAGGAATATATAAAAGTAGTTTTAGATTTTGAAAAGCCTGAATGGAGAAATAATAAAAACACAGTAAGAGTTTCTATTCCAAGTGAAAATAAAATGCCGGGAAGAGAAGAACATTTAGAGTATATTTCTATTTATCCTAAAAGAGCATATGAATGGAGTCAATTTGCTAAATTATCAGTTGATTTACAAAATCATATAGATAAATTTTATATATTAAAAGAACTAACTAAAGATGAGTTCATTAATCAAAAAGATTTTAAAGAAAATAAAGATAAAATAGCAGATGAATTAGATCAGATTATCAAAGTGATTAATGATCTTATAAATTTAAGAACTATATTTAGTTGTAACCCACATGCTTCTAGAATATTAAAATTGAAAGATCTTTTATTAACTGGATTAAAAGATGCAGAGAAAATAAAAAAATCTGGTCAATATAATAATGAAGTAAAAACATCTTTTGCTAATTTAAAAATTCTATATTGTTTGTTAAGTATATTTTATGACTATGAACATTCCCATTATCATTGGAAAAAAAGAGGAATTCATAAATTTTAATTTGTGAATAAGTTGAGATTTTATAAATTAAACAAGCTGATTTATTAGTTTAGATAATTGCTCATAAAATAATTTTGCGAATTTGCATGCTGAATTTTTGATTAATTCTTAGAATAGGGAATGTGGAGACTGAATTTTAAAGCGGGTGAATATATAAATGGGAGATATTCATTGGAGTAATATAATTATAAGTATGATTTTTGGTGCTCTTGGTGGTGTAATTAGTATTTGGGCTAAACATTATTTATATAAAGTAGTTGGTAAAATAAGTGTTGAAACAAATGAGAGCAAATTAGTTTTTTATCAAGAAACTGCCTATGGTGACCAAGAAGAAACTATAATTGATTCTAACAATAAAATTTCTAATGATTTGATGGAAAAATTCAATAGTGGTCAAATCATTTTAGATCTAGATTTAATAAATAATTCTCAAATAAATAAAATTATGAGGGATATATATTTGGAAGTTGGTAAAACAAAATTTGATTTAAAAAATTTGAAAACTGAAAAAGTTGTTGCTGGGTGTTTAAGATCAGAAAAAATTGCTAATATTTCTTTACCTCCGCAAGAAATAAAAAATATAAACGCTAAAAGTTATATAAAAGAAGAAATGCTTAAAAAAATTTATGAATGTTCATATGCTTATCTAAAATGGAAGAATAAAAAAGGAAAACAGTTTAAGAAAAAAATTAGATTCAAGTAAAAATACATCAAGACAACATAAGTTATGTTAAGTCGCATT
>CAZLRR010000049.1:0-4412 GCA_964562045.1 uncultured Methanosarcinales archaeon | reverse complement strand
AACTAAACTTCACAATAGACTCTCTAAAAGCAGGAGAAGCAAACATAAAAAAAATCAACGAATTCTATGAATACATAAAAAATCTAACCCCAAAAAGCAAAGAAGATTCACTTAAAAAAATAATAGACTTACATCTTGACAAATTTGAAGATGCGATCAAAGATGACTTAAACACACCAAAAGCACTTGCAGCAATTTACGAGCTAATAAATGAAATCTACAGAAAAAAATACTTATCAAAAGAAGATATAAATCTCACAATAGAATTTATGGAACGAACAAACAAAATACTCGCACTTCTCGAAAAAAAAGAAGACATCCCACAAGACATAATAACTCTTGCAAAAGATAGACAAGAAGCTAGAAAAAATAAAAACTTCGAACTTGCAGACAAACTAAGATCCGACATTGAATCTCTAGGATATGAAATTAAAGACTCAAAAGAATCTAAAGAAGGATTCATAATCTCAAAAAAATAAATCACATAATAAAAATATAAATTAAAATGAAACTCCTTTTAGAAACTCAAGATTTTGCACTTGAACTTGCAAAATCAGAAATAGAAAAAACAACAAACAAAAAAGTCACAATTAATAAAAATAAACTCGAACTTGAAGCAGACGAAAAAGACATTCTAAACATTCTCCATTATTCACGACTTATCGAAAACGTAACTTTTGAAAATCAGAATATCTACGGTTTCAACCTTCAAGAAAGAGAACATATTATAAATAAAAGCGAATCTTTCAATCCACTTCTAGCAAACTATTTACTATACCTCTTAGAACTTGATAAAGAAGAAGAATTCACAATAATAGACCCCGTTTCAAACTTTGCAGAGATTTTAATTGAGGCTTCAAACTTCAAACCAAGAACTCCACTCCATCTAAAAAAAAGATTAACAATCCCTGCAAAAACAATGTTTAAACTGCCAATCACAATGCCAGAAAAAAGAAAAAATCAAAACAAAATAACTGCAATAGTTCAAAATAACAAAAAATTCAAACAAGCAAAAGAAAACATCGTTCTCTCAGGCCAAAAAATCAAACTCTCCCAATTTGAACTTGACTGGCTCGACATAAAATTTGAAAAACATGACTTTGACTACTGTATATCCTACATTCCAAAAAGTTTTTGCAAAGAAACAATCCAGCAATATTTTTACATGGCAGAATTCATAACAAAAAAGAAAATCGGAATAATCTCTGAGCAAGAAATCCCAAACTCAATTTTAAAAAAATACAAACTAAAAATTTCAAAACTTGAAAAAATTAACTCTCATCACCTTCTTGTGATTGAGTAAAATAATCACAATATCCAACAGTAGTCAAACCTTCAATTATTGAAAGATAAGGACATAGTTCATCTCCCATCCTTATAACTACGGATTTTTTACAAAAATATCTTTGATTCAAACCATTAAAAACTGCAATGTCTTCCGGATTTCTACAAAAACACCTTTCTTCCAAACATTTTTTTCCATCCATTTTATTATAATAATTAAACCCTAAATATAAACTTATTCTTTTTTGCCAAGTCCACATAATCCATATTCACCTTCACAATACCAGTAAATACATCTAGTTTCTTCACTCCCACTATCATATGAAAGAGAATTACAACAACGATTGCTAAATCCCTCAATAGAAACACAATATGTATCCAAATCACATTTAAATTCTGGAACTTTCCCAGGATTTATTACTACACTTCTCATAAAACATTACATTAATTTAATCTTTATAAATACAAATATGGTGTGAATATTCACTCTCTCAGAATCAAACAAAAATTTATAAGAAAAAAATCCAGGAACAAATTATGACTTTAGACATATTTACAGATGGAGGATCACGAGGAAATCCCGGAGAAGCAGGTTTTGGAATTGCAATATATAAAGACGGAATTTTACTAGAACAACTATACAAATATCTCGGCAAAAAAACAAACAATGAAGCAGAATATATGGCAGTTCTTCAGGCAATAAGAATAGCAATAAAACTCAAAGAAAAAGAAATTAACATCTATTCAGACTCCCAACTAGTTGTTAAACAATTAAATGGAGAATACAAAGTAAAAGCCCCAACAATAATTCCTATCTATACAATAATTCAAAAAGAAAGAAAAGAACTCGACATAACCTTTAATTGGATTCCTAGAGAACAAAACCTAGTTGCAGATGCCCTTGCAAACAAAGCAATGGATACAAAAGAATCCAACATCTAAAAAAACAAATTAAAAACAATAACTTTAGAAAATTTTAATTAGTTCAAGGCATTTGAATGCGAATTAGAGTTTACATTATTCGCCATTCAAATAACGAAGAAATAATGAAAATTAACAAAGTTACAAAATTAGAACTATTAAGAAGCCAATAAATAAAGGCGGTAAAAACGCAAGTCCGTCCTTAACTAAAAGTTTCTTTAAATTTCTATGATGTTTTGAAAGTTCTCTCAACCTATTCAGTTGCTCTTCTGTAACTCCCAATCTAAAATCCTCCGGAGTATAAATCTTCTCCTTATCAACAACAATCTCTTGCACAATCCAATCACCATAAACAACTTTATCAATTGGTTTCTTTTTGATAAAAATAATTTTCTCAAGTTCCTTTGCAATAACCACAAACAAAATAACAGGAATAAAAATCAAAAAATACAAAAACTTCAAATCAATAAAAGAAAGTCCCAGCGCTAAAACTAGAATAAAAGCAAAACTATAATAATGATTTTTATTTAATTTAACTTTAACCTTTTTCCACTTCAAAATATAAACTATCAACAAAATCAAAATAGCTAAAACCCCTCCAGCTAAAAACGAGAAAAATAGGAACTCAAGCAAAAAAGACATTATCTCAAGATTTATAGAATCAAGTGAAACAATTCTCATCACATACAAAAAAAAATTAATAGCAACAAGCATCCCAAAAGGCAAAATATATTTAACTTTAACTAATCTTTCATCATTTTCAGTTTTTTTAATCATATTAACATCTTCTCTTGTAAGACCAACAAAACTTTTATCCCTCTCAACCTTTAACTCATTATTAATCTTAACGTCCTCTCCTAAATGCATTCCCTCCTTGAGATCTTTAATCTTCTTCTTATGATAAACATAAATCTGCAAGAATACATTGTCGTGAGCAATAAAAATAAAAAAGAAAGCAATAAATCCGAACACAAACAAATAAAATCCCTCATAACGCAAATCAAGCCCCAAAAACAAAGAAAAAAGTATTAGAAACAACTGCAAATTAGCTTTAAGGTTTTCTCTATTTTTAATAAAAAAAAACTTAATTAAAACCAAAACAAGAAAAATCAAATCAATAATTAAAACAATCTCAAGTAAGTATGACAAAGCAAGACTTAAAAAATCCGAGAGTTGTAACATTACCATCTCATAAAATCTCCCTATTGGAGAACTATGATTCAAAAAACTAAGCAAATAATATCCACTAGCCCCAAAACCAATCATAAATTTTGCATCCCCACCCCCCCAGATTCCAATATAATACAAAATTGAACCTAAAAGAAAACCGATAAAAAGTCCAAATGAGACATATTTAATTGGTTGCATACTTCCCTGCAGAAAAGAATCAAAAAGCCCAAGAATTATAATTAAAAACGCAAAAGAATAATTTATATAATCATAAACTTCTCTTTTCTTAATATCCTCGTAACAAGCAAAAAGAAAAGCAATAATTACTATTGTAAGTACTACCTGTTCAATCATCCTTCAAAAGTAATTTCTGAAAGCGCATAAAATATTAAAATAATCGCTGATGCTATTGACACGAAATGATGCATCAACGGATTAACATTAAAATACCTCTCAAATAACTCGACATAAGGTAAAATCTGAACAATCGCGTTTACATTTAATAGAAACATCGTAATTCCCACTCCAAAGAAAAAGTATGCAATTCCTTTCCTCTGAGAACCAAAAAATTTATTAGCTTTATGATAAATCCCCTTTTTCTTACTTTTATTCATAAAATTTTATTAGAGACTTAATTTAAAAAGATTTATAATTCTATATTGGTGAAAACACTTATTTGTGTTTTACTGCCAAATATGTTGATAAAATCACAATCAACATTGAACCAAATGTAGAAATGTCAAAATTTGCATAATCATATTTATTTAATAAATAAAAACTAAGCAATGAACTTATATTTAACGCAAATAACGTTAAACCTACCCCTAAAAAAATTAGGGCCATATTTCTCTTATTCTGTCTTATCAATTCAAAGAATCCAACTTCTTCTTTTTTAGCCATTGTTGATATAAATTCAGGAATTTACTTTAAAAACGTTTGTTAGTTCTCAAGAGTAGATAGAGAAAACAATTTAAATAAAAACCTGTTACAAATATATATTGCTGTTTTAGCTCAGTGGTAGAGCGCTACCTTGGTAA
>CAZLRR010000048.1:0-4470 GCA_964562045.1 uncultured Methanosarcinales archaeon | reverse complement strand
TTCTTATAATTTGAGATTATTTCAAACACAAAAAGTAAAAACGCATAACTTCAGTTAAAGCCAAAAGGATAGATTAAAGGATAGATTTATTTTAGTCTAACTTTCTCACTAACTGAAATTGTATAGTCATAAGTAAAATCTCCCCAAATTTTAGTATTTAATTTTTCATCAATTTTCTCAATCGGACAAGAAATAATTACTTCTTTAATATTTTTATCAAGTCTTAGGTGATTTATCTCCTGCAAAATATCATCTTTTTCCGCATAAAATTTACAATTCTGAAGTTCTTGCCCCCTGAAAGATAAAGTATATTCTTTTATATTAACAACATGTTCTCCTGAGGCTTGACCATTATCAACCAAAATAAAATTTAAAGTGAAATCTTCCAACGAACTTTGTCCCAACTCAATATTTTTTATTTGAACTGGTGCTGCCTGAGAAACAGAATCATAAATTTTAATGGGCCTTTTTTCATTAATATCAATTTCTACATTATTACTAAATTCTGTCTTGTATGGAAAACTAACACTTAAAGTAGTAGTCAAATCTTCAAAGGCAGTATTTTCTTTAAAATTCTCTTCTAAAAATAAAGAGCCACGTAAAGGACCTATCTTTTGATTTTGAAAGATTTGGAAATCTCCTTCCGGAAAAATCTGTCTTTGAAAAGCATCAAGACTCTCCCTAGTATAAACAGAAGAGAAATCATCAGATGTAGTCTCAACGGTATTAAGTATAAACTCATTTTGAGAAATTTCTATAGGTTGCGCCCCCGTATTTTCTAAAGATATTTCATAATCAACTCTACCAAGAGAAATCTTTTCATTGCCTAAATCAAAATTGATTCTAAGTCCATCACCAGAGATATCTTTTTTATCTGGCCCCACCTTATTTGAACCCATAGAACAACCTGCAAAAATTAACAGAATTAAAACAAAAACCGCAGCCAATATATTTTTCATAAGAACTGAACAATCTCTTAATTTATATAATTTGTTATTTATTTATAGGAACTAAAATTTATAAACTATGCGAATGAAGAAATTATATGTTTAAACTTGAAATGTTCGAATTGCTTAATGAATATAAAGGAGCCCTTGAATACGATAAAGAAAGAATTAAAAATTCTATTGTTAACTTGATTAAGCAATATCCCGAAGATTTTGAAGATTTTTTAAATTCTGGAATTGACCCCAATACACGAGCATTTCTTGAAAATTGTTATGAAGAAGTTAGTGGAGAGAAAATAAATGATGAAGAAGTTGATGATGTGAGTCATATAAAAAATGCATTTAATAACTGGCTCACGGCATATAATAAAAACGGGAAAGCTGTTGAAGAAAACCTGCAAATTGTAAAAAGAATTGTTGAGAAGTATTTTGATAAAAATTATGTTGTACTTGAAAGAATTCTTGGGATTGAACAAGGAAGCGAATACGAAATTTTCAAAAATATGATTTTAAATGAAATTAGAGCAAAATTTGCAACTAAAATTGAAGAGTATATGGGTTCTGAAAAATTTACTTCTTTGGGATTTTTCACAAGGAGAAGAAAGAAAAAAGAAATACTCAGACTTTTGGATGAGATTGGTAATTACAAATTTGATTACAAAAAAATAATGGAGGCTTTGAAATAAAATGGCAAATGCTACAGCAATCCCTCCTAGTACGACTCAAACTCCAAAAACTAATTCTGGACTTGAAGAAGAAGTTAAAAAAACAAATAAATTATTAGAAGGACTAAAGAATTTTGCAAAACCTGACAAAGAAAAAATACAAAATCAGATTCAGGTGATAAAAGAAAAAGCTCTAACGCCTTCTGTTGCTGCTGCGAAAAAAGGATTTGGAGTTGCAGGAAAAGGGCTTGGTTGGGTACTTAGAACTCCAACTGCAATGATTTTAATTGTTCTTATTGCGATGTATGGGTTGCAATTATTAGACATAGTACTTAGAACAATAGGGACTGTTTCTCCAATGCTCGCTTTTATTTATGGAGATTCTGTTGCGGCATATTTAGGACTACTCTTAACACTATTCTTATATTCAACTTTGATTTTTTGGTTGTTTAATGGCATGCATACTAAGCCGTACAAATGGATAAGAACTATCTTTTTAATTTTAATTACAATCACACTTATCTGGGGAGGAATAAGTGCAAAAGCAGGAATTGGTGGAAAAACTGTTGGCGAAGAGTTTTCTGAAATTGGAGAAAATAACAAGAAATCTTTTTTTTCGGTCTGGACAGACATATCAAAATGTAATTTCCATCTTGATAATGAGTGTATGCGGGCAGAGAGAAATACTCAAGAAGTAGAAGTTAATGATAGAGCAGTTTATGAACTCGATTATGATTTAACTGACAATAGAGAGTATTATATGGCAGAAGATAAAATCTCAACAAGATATAGATTTAAAACAACTGAGTTGTTAGAGATAATCGGATTTAGTTGTGCAGAGGTAGGAAAAGAACCCTTCTTCACAAAAACATTTAGTGAAGGAGATGAAACATATTTTGAAAAAGGAAAATTGACCGCAGGAAAATCCCTAAACTATGAATGTGAAAACCTCGCATCTTTGGAATTAGACGAAGACAAAGAATTTACTGAAAAGAAAATTGAAATTGTTTTAAATTACAGAACAAACGCTCAATTAACATATAAAATACCAATTATCGATTTTAATAAACTAGTTGAAGAAAATCCAGAAATAAATCCTGAAGAAGATAATCAAAAATATGAACTTGTTGAATATTATGAAGATTTACTCTCAAGCAAAGATTATGAAACTAGTTTCCCAGAACTTCCTCTCGGAGTTAAAGAATCAAAAGATGATAGAAAAGAGTTACTGCCAATAATTTCAGGAAATGAAGAAATACAATCAAGTGATATTAAAATAACTTTTTTTGAAAAAAATAGTGGTTATGGCACATTCAAATCAGGGCAAGTAACTGGAGTAAACTCACAACCGCAAATTTTAGAAATTACAAAGGGAGAAAACGAAAGATTTAGTTTATTTCAAGAAAATGATGATGGAACAAAATCAAAAGAATTTTTTTTAGGGCTTAGAGAAAAATCTGGAATTCAAACAAATCAAATTAAAACTATAGGGCTTTTAACAATTAAACTAGATTTAGAATTTGAGAAAAAAACTTCCGAAAAAATTAAAATTGAAAATCCAAGTTATGTTGAAGATGTTCCTACTGCAAACGGCTAAAGTTTGATTTTAAATTTTGGATAAATTTATCAAAATCTTTTTTTTTAATAGTGCCACCCGCAGCATAAGGGTGTCCTCCACCATAACCATCAAGACCTTCTAAAGATTTCTGAACTAAATCATTTACTCTAACTCCATTCCCACGCAGAGAAAGCCTGTAAGAATCAGTTGTTAATTTATTGAATGCAATAGCTACAACCTTCCATTTTTTTAATTTGTAGGTAAGTTCTTCAGACAAAGTTTTTGTATAAGCAACTTTTCCTTTTGATTCAAAAATAAAAAGAGGTTCATCTTTTTGTTTGAGAGCTTTTTCGAGAATTTTAGAATAGTCTTTTTTCATTTGTTCGTATTCTTTAAACGGAAAAGTTTTTCCTGCCAAAATCTCTACTTTTAATTCTAGAGGGGAGAGTTTTTCAAGTTTTTTGAAAGCTCTTTGTACATCTTCGTATTCTTTAAGTTTGAAAACGCAGTCAAAAAAGTTTTTGAAAATTTTAACTCCTGCATCATATGTTAAAAATCTTATCCATTCTTCTCTTTGAGTCCTTACTTTTTCTGAGTTAAAGTTATTTTTTTCTATGAAATCAAAAAGTTCGGTTTTTCTTTTTTCCGAGAGTTTAATTAAAGTCTTAAATTCTGATTCTTTTTCATTATGAAATTTTATTATGACATCAAGCAAAAAGAAATCGGCAATACTTCCCATTGTTACGAGAAATAAGTTTTCTTGTGGCTTGGAGCAAACTAGATATGCTAGGTATGTTGCAGGACGATTATCATACTTGTTATATAGAAGAGGATTCAGATGAAGAATTTTGTATTTTTTTATAATTTTTGAATCATTTGAGGGGTGATGATCTACCCAGATTATTTTTTTTACAGATTTAGGAAGTTTTTCCAAAAATTCTTCTTTTAAAATTGGAACATCGAAAACAATTAGTGTATCGTTGTTTGCCATGTATTGAACCATTTCATGTTGCTTTTCAAAGTTTTTTGGCATAGAGAAACCTTTAACATGAGGAAAGGTTTTCTTAATCTGCAGATAAGAAGTTGCTCCATCAGTATCAGAATCAAAAAACATTATCGGATTTTTAGAATTTTGAATTGCTTTTGCAATTTGTTTAGCTTTTCTTTCGAGTCTGAAATTTGATAACATAATATTTAGAAAAAGTTATTTATTAATAAAGTTTCTTGAAAGTTTCTGAAGTTATACGTTTTTTAGGAATTTGAATTTATCTCTTACTTTTAAGGCCTCGAGCGCGTGAGC
>CAZLRR010000047.1:0-4558 GCA_964562045.1 uncultured Methanosarcinales archaeon | reverse complement strand
AAATATTCTTATTGATAATTAATTCATTTAAGCCAATCTTATTTTTATTCATTTTCTATTTCCTCCATATTCTTTCCAAAAATTCCACTCATAAAGATCCTAGTATAATGAGCCACTAAAACCAATATGATTACTGAACCTACATATGTAAAAATAGGATACAATATAAAAATGAAGTAAAACAGATTATAATCCATTGAAAAAAAGGAATATAATAATAATATCATCTTAATCATAGTATCTAGAAACCCAAAAATAAGTTTTGTTCTAAACTTTTTTATAAACAACAAATGGAAAAATGTCGGCAAATAAAGTAATAAGAAAAAAGTTAATTCTAACCAAGATTCACAAATTGAACTAATTGACAAACAAATATATTCTATGTTGATTAAGTATAAAGAAACTAATCCTGAAATTACAAATGGAAAAATTAGATTATATTTGTTTTCTAACAGCCAGTCTTTAATTTTTTCTATTTTAGTGATTTTTTTCATTTTATTTTATTTTTAATATCGTTTAAAACCTTTTTATCTTCAATTAGATCGCCATGACTTAAATGATATTCTTCTTTGTTTTTTTTATTAACATTTGTAACTTCGCTGTAGGCATATCTAATATCTGAGATTGGAACTGCACCATCATTTTCAAATTTAATTCCATATCTTGTATCTAGAGAAATAGGTTTAAAACCTCCATAAATATAGAATTCATTTAAACTTACTTCACCCAAATCCATTAAATCATATCTATCATGATATAAATCATTATAGAATGTTTGTAAATTTAAAGAGATTTTCCCAAAATCCCAATTAAATACATGTCCAAAACCTGGAAGTAAATGCATTGAATATTTCTTTTTTGAGATATGTGTACTATTTCTTTGAGTTAGTACATTAATTGCTGTATCACCCAATGAATTCCATCCCTCAAGAGGTATTTCTTTAAATGTTGAAATATATTTTACTAAAGAATCATCATTCAAATTTATAGGGCACCCCAAACCAAACATAGTGTCAACTTTAGACATTGGACTATTAGAGTTTGAACTATACTCATTCAAAGATGAAAGCATACTCCTACAACCATTGCTATGACCCACATACTTAACCTTGGGCTCACCAGAATCATCTAATACAAAGTCAACATACTCTGGAATTACATTATCAACTAAATGCTCATAAGGATAATTATAACACTCATCACATTCACTACCCTCTCCACCAGTTAACTCAATTAAATAAATATCAAAACCTTCATTTGCAAGTTCTCGTCCAAACTCATCCCACGTATCAATGTTTGAATAAAGACCTCCAGCCATCATAACAGGATAACCATCTTTATCAATGTAAGCTCTTAAAATATCATCTTTTACTGGTTCAAGATGTCTATACTGATATTTCATATTTCCTTCTGGAGATGGAACATCAATAAAACCTTCTTTAACTTTATACATTTTATCATACAAAGCAGCTTCAACAGTGTCAGCAAAAGCCCTATTATTCTCCCCATAATTCTCATCTTCTTTTAACATACGATATACTGAAAGAGCACCAATATCAGTTGCAATAACATGTTTAAATGAACCAGGACTGATAAAACTTTGATACTTTTCAATTAATTCTTTTACTCCAACAATTGTTCCAGAAAGGTTTTCAGCAGTTACATATATCACAACTTGACCATTTTCAGATTCTGAAAAAATCACAGACTCATAAGGTTTGTAAGTCTTCGAAACAAAACCAGAAAGAGGATAATCTGAAATTTATTAATATTTAGAGATATCCATTTTTAAAAACTATACTATTGGATTAAACATTACAAGAGTTATAATCCCGACAACAGTTGCGATAAAACCATATAAAAAAATCCTTAAAACAGAATAGAACTTCTTTTTTTCAAAGATAAAAGATAGAACAATAATTAAGATATAACTAAAAATAAAATTGAGAAAACCAAAAAATATGGCTCTTTCTTCATTACTAATATTCTTTATATATAAAAAACTTAGAATATTTAAAAATATCAAAATAAAAAAATGTAAGCTTTCAAACTCAGTCTGAGAACTTTTTTTAACAATTAAAGATATAATAAAAAAAGACAAAATAACCATTATAACATAAGAAATAAGCAAATTGTCAACATTAATTCCAACATAAACATTAACAAAAATCAAAGAATAAAGTAAAGAATATAGTAATGAGATAAATAACTTGTCCTTAAAATTAAATTTCATTTTATAATCCACCATATCTATTAAAACCAATACCCATTAAAACTGCCATAGTAATTATTATAAATATCACATTTATTAATTCAAATAATAATAAAGAGAATATTTTTTTTGAAAAAATTCCTTTTTTATTCTCTTCAAAGAAATTTAAACCTAAAAATAATATTGTTAAAATGAAAATAATAATGTTTATGTACACTAAGTAGATATAGTTTCCAATAAACCTATAATCTAAAAAGTCCCCAGGACTTAATAATCTAGCACCATATATTGTAATTGCTAAAACTATAAATGTTACTCCTAAACTAATAGATAACTTTTTAATTTCAATATCCTGAAATCTTTTGGAAAATATAGATATAAAAACATAATTTAAAATAAAAAATATAGGGAATAAATAATAATCTAACTTAAATAAAAATAAGAAAAATAAATTAAAATATGTATAAATTAAAGATAAAAAAATATTGTTTAATTTCATTTTAGTGTTCTCCTTATTGCTTTTTCTGTTTTTGAAAAAGAAACTAAACTGGCATGGTCAGTAACTCCTGGAACTCTAAAATATTTTTCAAAATCAATCTCACCACTACCACCTTTATTGTCTAATACATATTCTTGGTCTTCAATCGGAACAATTAAATCTGTGGAGTAAGAATTTATTAATACTAAATTATCAATATTTAAGTTTGAAACATCCATTTTTAAAAACTATACTATTGGATTAAACATTACAAGAGTTATAATCCCGACAACAGTTGCGATAAAACCATATAAAAAAATCCTTAAAACAGAATAGAACTTCTTTTTTTCAAAGATAAAAGATAGAACAATAATTAAGATATAACTAAAAATAAAATTGAGAAAACCAAAAAATATGGCTCTTTCTTCATTACTAATATTCTTTATATATAAAAAACTTAGAATATTTAAAAATATCAAAATAAAAAAATGTAAGCTTTCAAACTCAGTCTGAGAACTTTTTTTAACAATTAAAGATATAATAAAAAAAGACAAAATAACCATTATAACATAAGAAATAAGCAAATTGTCAACATTAATTCCAACATAAACATTAACAAAAATCAAAGAATAAAGTAAAGAATATAGTAATGAGATAAATAACTTGTCCTTAAAATTAAATTTCATTTTATAATCCACCATATCTATTAAAACCAATACCCATTAAAACTCCAAGAACAATAATAATTAAACAAATATTTATTACTTCCACTAAAAATAAAGTAAATAGACTTTTAGAAAACTTAACTTCTTTTAAATTTGAGAGTAAAATTGAGATTATAATTAATGAAAAAATATGTAAGATTAAAATTATTAAAAGAAAATAAAAATTTTCAACAAGTAAAATATTTCCTACAATATATCTGCTTTCTATGAAAAGTGAAATTAAGAAAACTCCAAGTAATTCTAAAAATGCAATAAATAATATCTTCAACGAATATTTCTCAATAACTTTTGTTTTATTTTCAAGCAAATACAATAATATTATGTTAAAAATAATACCGACAAAGACTATAATTAAATTTGCATCTAAAAAAAACACCCAAAAGAAATTCAAATATGTGAAAATTAAAGATAAAAAATAAATATTTTTCATTTTAATTCCTCCTTTATTTCATTCCTACTCCACGAAATGATGTTAGAATGATCAGTAAAACCTATAAATGAAATATAATCATGACCTTTTGAATTCTCAAGATCAATATTATCCAAAACATATTCTTGGTCTTCAATAGGCACAATAAAATCACTTGGCGCACCATTGATTAATACTAAATTATCAACATTTAAATTTGAAACATCCATTTGACTATCTTCTTCCACTGCTAAATTAATATAGTAGTTAAATAAGTTATATGAGATTTTTTCATTACTCATAAATGAATTTAATATGATAATTCCTCTAATTGCTGAGCTTTTTTTTGCAATATTCAAAGGATTTGTTAAATCCAATAATATTAATGATTCTGCTTTTATATTAAAATCACTTTGAGTCAAGTGTTTGTCATTAAAAGAACTTAAAACTAAAGGACCTAAAGGTTCATCAGTAAATGGCAAGTCATACCTTGCGGTATCAGTATATGTTGTATCCTGATTTAAATTAATTGGACAAGCAACACCAATAAAAGTATCAAACTTAGACATAGGACTTGAACTTAAGGAACTATGTTTGTTAATTGAACTTAATGCACTCCTACAACCATTACTATGACCAACATACTTAATCTTGGATTGCCCCGAATCATCCAATACAAAATTAACATATTCAGGAATTACATTATCAACTAAATGCTCATAAGGATAATTATA
>CAZLRR010000046.1:0-4568 GCA_964562045.1 uncultured Methanosarcinales archaeon | reverse complement strand
GGTTTGAATGAGTTTTTTGGTAAGTAGGATTGAGTTTTTCGACTTTTCTCGGAGTTTTTTGTTAAGTTGTAACATTTTTAGTGCAAAGGTTTATAAAATATTCTAACTAATTAACTCTTTTATGTCTTTATATGATTTTGAGAGAAATTAAACTTTATTAAAAAACTTGACTGCAAAATTACAAAAGTCTATAATTATTTCTTTTTCTAATTCAAATTCTTTTCTACTTCCTAAATAGTTTTTAGAAGTTGGAGTTATGGCTTTTCCATTTTTTAATTCTTGATAACTTATACATTTAATATGTTTTTTAGATACAATTATAAAATAACAATTTTCATAAGGATAATCTTTTGGTAAATCTTTTAATGAAAATTCTTCAGAGGTTCTAAATTTAACTTCTATAAAAAATACTTCTTTATTTTTTTGTATTACAAAATCGGGCATTCTTCTTATATTTGTTGCAACATCTCCTCTTACTCCTTTGAGTAATTCCATTATTCCTGGAACTGTGTTTTCCATTCCATACCTATAAACATTGTATTTTAATGAGAGAAATAGTTCTTCTATAAGAGTTTCAGCAATTCTCCCTTTAATCATTCCTTCTCTAAATTTACTTTCTTTAGAATCAAGTCCTTTTTTTTCTTGTTCAATTATTTTCGTTTCTTTGGGTTCTTCTTTTTGATGTTCTCTACAAAGAGGTTTTCCAAATTTCTCTTTTGAATATTTATATTCTTTTTCAGTTATTTCTTTTTCACATATGTTACAATAATAATTTTTACTCATAGGATTAATTTACTTTTCTTATTTATAAAATATTCTTCTTTTGAGGGAGATTTTTTGTGTTTTTGGATTATTTGCGAATTTTTTCCAAGAAACCTTTATAAAAGATAATGTTTAATATAATCTTAGGATGAATAAAAAACAGCTTTCAGAAACTGACATTAAAACTAAATTTATTACTCCAGCGATTAAAAATGCAGGTTGGGATGTTAAAAAAAATGTTAGGGAGGAAGTTTCTTTTACTAATGGTAGAGTTATAGTAAATGGTAAAACTACTAAAAGGGGTGATAGAAAGAGAGCGGATTATATTTTATATGGAAAAGATAATTTGCCTATCGCAATTATTGAAGCAAAAGATAATAATAAATCAGTTAGAACTGGATTGATGCAAGGAGTAGAGTATGGTGAGATATTAGATATTCCTTTTATTTATAGTTCAAATGGTGATGGTTTTACAGAATATGATCGAACTAAAAATAAGGGAAGGATTGAAAGAGAATTAAAATTAGAAGATTTTCCTTCTCCAGAAGAATTATGGCAGAGGTATAAAGAATCAAAAGGAATTAAAGATCCAAGAGTTGAAGAAATAATTAGTCAAGACTATTATGTTGATATTAATTCCAATAGGGAGCCAAGATATTATCAAAGAATTGCGATTAATCGTACAATTGAAGCAGTTGCTAAAGGTCAAGATAGAATTTTATTAGTGATGGCAACAGGTACAGGAAAGACTTATACTGCATTTCAAACTATTTGGAGATTATGGAAATCAGGCGTAAAAAAGAGGATTTTATTTTTAGCAGATAGAAATGTTTTGGTAGACCAAACTATGGCAAATGATTTTAGACATTTTGGAGATAAAATGACTAAGGTTACAAAAAGAAAAGTTGATACCTCTTATGAAATATATCTCGCATTATATCAAGGTTTGACTGGAGATGAAGAAAGAAAAAATATATATAAACAATTCTCTAGAGACTTTTTTGATTTAATTGTTGTTGATGAATGTCATAGGGGGAGTGCAGCAGAGGATTCTGCATGGAGAGAAGTTTTAGAATATTTCTCTGCCGCAACTCAGATTGGTATGACTGCAACACCAAAAGAAACAAAAGAGATTTCAAATATTCATTATTTTGGTGAACCAATTTATACTTATTCTTTAAAGCAAGGAATTGAGGATGGTTTTTTAGCACCTTATAGGGTTGTTAGGATTACGTTTGATAAGGATATTGAATGGAGACCTTATGCCTCGCAAACAGATCGGTATGGGGAATTAATTCCAGATAGAGAATATGGGGTTAAAGATTATGATAAGGAACTTGTTTTAGAGAAAAGGACTAAACTTGTTGCTAAGAAAATCTCAAATTATCTAAGACAAACAGACAGGTTTGATAAGACAATTGTTTTTTGTACTGACATTGAACATGCAGAGCGTATGACTTCTGCTCTTAGAAATGAAAATAGCGATTTAGTTGCTAAAAATAGAAAATATGTTATGCAAATTACTGGTGATAATGATGAAGGTAAAAAAGAACTTGATAATTTTATTGATCCTGAAAGTTCATATCCAGTTATAGCAACGACATCTAAATTAATGACTACTGGTGTTGATGCTCAAACTTGTAAATTAATTGTGCTTGATTCTAACATACAATCAATGACGGAGTTTAAACAAATTATAGGTAGAGGTACAAGAATTAATGAGGAGTTTGGAAAGTACTTTTTTACTATTATGGATTTTAGAGGAGTTACAAGGTTATTTGCTGATCCTGATTTTGATGGGGAACCAGTTAAGATTATTGAAATTAATGGAGATGAAAATTCAATTGAGATGTTGAAGGAGCCTTCTGAGGAATTAAATAAAGAGAGAAAAGAAGGAGTATATTTCAATAGGAGAAAAGAAAAGATGAGGAAATATTATGTTAATAATGTTCCTGTTGAAATTGCATCCGAAAGAGTACAATATTATGGAAGTGATGGGAAATTAATAACTGAAAGTTTGAAAGACTATACTAAGAAAAATATTTTAAAAGAGTATAATCAACTTAAAGATTTCTTGACTAAATGGCAGAGTGTTAAAAAATCTGCAGTTATTAAAGAGCTTGAACAGCAAGGAGTTTTATTTAATGAATTAGAAGCAGAAGTAGGAAAAGACTTAGACCCATTTGATTTGATTTGTCATATTGCATTTGACCAGAAACCTTTAACAAGAAAAGAAAGAGCAAATAAAGTTAAGAAAAGAAATTATTTTGGAAAATATGGAGATAAAGCAAGAAAAGTAATTGACGTTTTGTTAGATAAATATGCTGATAGTGGTATTGAGAACATAGAGGATTTAAATGTATTAAAAGTTAAGCCTTTGTCTGAGATGGGTTCTCCATTGGAGATCGTTAAATTATTTGGAGGAAAAAAGGGTTACCTTGAAGTAATTAATGAACTTGAAAAGGAGTTATATAGTGAGGTTTAATAGAATGACAATTAGTAGCACAAATATTAAAACAATTCAGGATATTATGCGAAAAGATGCAGGTGTTGATGGTGATGCACAAAGAATTTCACAATTGGTGTGGATGATTTTTTTGAAAGTTTTTGATGATAAAGAACAAGAATGGGAGTTGGATGATAATTATGAATCTCCAATTCCTGAAGAATTAAGGTGGCGTAATTGGGCTTCTGATAAAGAGGGAATTACAGGAGATGAACTTTTAGACTTTATTAATAATAAGTTGTTTAAATCTCTTAAAGAACTTCATGTTAGCGTTGATGATAAAAAAGGATTTATTGTTAAATCTATTTTTGAAGATGCTTATAATTATATGAAATCTGGAACTTTAATTAGACAAATATTAAATGAGATTAATAAATTTGATTTTACTATTTCGGATGATAGACATACTTTTAATGATATTTATGAAACAATATTAAAGGATTTACAAAGTGCAGGAAATGCGGGAGAATTTTATACGCCAAGGGCTGTAACTCAATTTATTATTGATATTTTAAATCCAAAACTAGGTGAAAAAGTTTTAGATGCTGCTTGTGGAACTGGTGGTTTTTTGATTTGCGCTTTAGAACATTTAAAAAAACAAGTTTCAAGTATTTCGGGGATGGAAACGTTGCAAAATTCTATTTTAGGAATTGAGAAAAAACCTTTGCCTCACTTACTTTGTACTACAAACATGATTCTACATGGAATTGAAATGCCAAATATTAAGCATGATAACTCTTTAGCAAGACCAATTAGAAGTATTGGTAAGTCTGAAAGAGTTGATGTTATTGCTATGAATCCTCCTTTTGGTGGTGTTGAAGAAGATGGTATTTTAGCAAATTTTCCTTCGAATTTCAAAACTAAAGAAACTGCGGATTTATTTTTAGTTTTGATTATGCAAACTTTAAAAGAAAATGGCAGATGTGGTGTAGTTTTACCTGATGGTTTCTTATTTGGTGAAGGTGTTAAAACTCGTATAAAAGAGAAATTACTTGAAGAGTTTAATTTACATACAATTATTAGATTACCTAATGGTGTATTTAGTCCATATACTGGAATTTCTACTAATTTATTATTTTTTGAAAAGGGGTGTTCTACTAAGGAGATTTGGTACTTTGAACATCCATATCCTGTTGGAGTTAAAAGTTACAACAAGACAAAACCAATTAATATTAAAGAGTTTGACTTAGAAAAGAGTTGGTGGGACAATAGGGAAGAAAATGAATATGCTTGGAAAGTTAGTCTTGATGAAATCAAGGCAAGAAATTATAATTTAGATATTAAGAATCCAACTAAAGCA
>CAZLRR010000045.1:0-4729 GCA_964562045.1 uncultured Methanosarcinales archaeon | reverse complement strand
GCAAGGGATTAATTTCAAATTGAAATAATTTTTTTCTCTAACGCCTGAAGTTATGCGTTTTTACTTTTTGTGTTTGAAATAATCTCAAATTATAAGAAAAAAGTTGGCATTTTTGTAATATGAGTTCTTAAAAGATTAAGATTTTAATAGATTTTTGTCCCCAAACCCCTCTAGCCAAAATTTCCTATTTTAACTAATAAATTTTGGTCAGCTCGCGCTCTCGAGGTCTTAAAAGTAAGAGATAAATTCAAATTCCTAAAAAACGCATAACTTCAGTTTAACGCGCAAGTTTTATAAACACAGACTCATTTTTTTAATTATATTTCAGATATTTAAGATTAAAAATGGCAAATAGTAAACATGGCTCTGCAGGAAGGTTTGGAACAAGATACGGAAACACTCTGAGAGCTAAAGTAAATGACATAGAAAAAACTTCAAGAGCAAAGCATAAGTGTCCTTTTTGTGGTAAAGAAAATAAAGTAAAAAGGAAAGCTTATGGAATTTGGGAATGTGGTTCCTGTGAGAAAGTTTTTGTAGGTAAAGCTTACAAACCTTATTAAAATGACAAGTTATGAGTGTGTTAATTGTGGAAAGGAAGTACAGGGAATCTTAGTAGAGAGAAAGGTAAGGTGTCCTTTCTGTAGTACAAAAGTATTAAGAAAAGTTCAAAAAGCTCCACAAATGGTGAAAGCTAGATGAAAGATGTTGAAAGCTTCTTTTTCTTTGGACTTTGGTGTTAATTCTTCTTATTTTTATAATGTTCTTAAAGATGAGGATTTTGATTTTAAGTCTAAAGATATTTTTTTTCAAGTTTGTGAAAAAGATAGTTCTGTGGGAGTTGAGGTAAGAGCAAATTCTATTCTTGATTTAAAGATTGCAACAAGTGCTTTAATTAAGAGTTTGGAGATAATACAAAAAACATTAGAGGTATAAAATGAATGAGGAACTTAAGGAGATTATAGAAATTATTGAGATGCTTTTGGAAGAGGATTTATCTTTTAAGTTGAAGGCTGAGCTTGAGTCAATTTCTGTTGATTTGAAGTCTTGTCAAAACATTAGTGATATGATTCGGGTAAGGGAGGATTTAGAGAGTTTTTTGGAAAAAATTCCTTCTGGAGATTTTGTGGCTACACAAATTCGAGATGTCATTTATATGCTTGATACACTAAATTAAATTTCTATTATTTTTATATTCTTTATTAATGTTACAAAAATTTAAAAACTCAAAAGATTTAATTTTATTATGGTTGCGTTTTTTAAAAGTTTTTTTAACTTTTTTAATGTTTTTAAAAAAAAGAAGAGTATTAGCCTTGGGCTATATGGTCCTCCTAATGCCGGGAAATCTACTTTGGCGAATCGAGTGTTGAAAGATATTTTGGGAGAAGAGGCGCCACAGTTTGAAACTTCAAATGTTGAGCATGAAACTAGAAATGTTCAAAAGGTGGAGAAACTTGATTTGAAGGTTGATGGAAAAAGAATAAATTTTAATTTGATTGATACTCCGGGAATTGCAACAAAAATTGATTTTGAGGATTTTGTGAAGAGGGGGATTAAGAAAAATGATGCTAAACTTCGTGCAAAAGAGGCAACACAAGGAGTAATTGAGAGTATTAAGTGGCTCGATAATGTTGATGCTGTTCTTGTTGTTTTAGATGCTACTAAAAATCCTTATAGTCAGGTAAATATTACTTTGGTTGGAAATTTGGTTGCGAAAAAGAAGAAGATTTTGATTGTGGCAAATAAGATTGACTTGAAAGGAGCTTCACTTGACAAGATTAAGCTTGTGTTCCCTGATTATCCTATTGTTGGAATTTCTGCAAAGAATGGAGACGGGATAGATAATTTGTATAAAGCTATTTTTAAGGAGTTATATTAAAATGACGGGAGTACAGATTTTTTCATATGAGATGATTCGAAGATTGCCTTCAAGAGGTAGAGTTTCCAAGATTTTGGAGGTAGTTATGAAGGGAGATGTGGTGATGATTGAGGGAAGACTTTCATCTTTTGAGGAGACTGAATTAATTACTGGGGCTTTGAAAAATGTTTCGGGAAAGTTTTCGGGAGTAGAGATTGCTTTTTTGGATTCTCAGAAGTCATTTACTTTTTTTGAGAAGGTTAAGGAGTCTTTACTTAAAGTTTTAGCAAAGGATAGAATTGGAATTACTGTTGTTGGTCCAAGTAGGATTATTAAGGAGATTAAGATGGATCCACAGAAATTAGAAATATTGTTTAAAAAATAGGAAGATGGCAAAAACTGTTAAAAAGAAGGGAGCTGAAAAAAAGGTTGAGAAAGTGGTGCCTGAAGTAGAGATGCCAAAGAAATCAAAAGATGATGAGCCGTCTTGGTATCATTATGTGATTGTTTTATTGGTTTTGGCAGGAGTTATTTTTGGAGTTTATTATTTGGGAAATTTGTTTTTTGAAGAGGAAACTGGCCCAGGAACTACTATGGAGACTTATCCTTATGTTTATACTGTTGGAAATGTGAATTATAATATTATTTTTAATTCTCCTGTTGAGGTTTTGAATTCTTCAGATTTGTTTGTTCCGATTGAAAAATCCGAATTGTTTCAGACTCAGAGATTTGTTTTTAGTTATACGCCAGAGGCAAATGTGGCTAGGGTTGGGCAAGCTTCAATTAAGTTGAAGAGATTTTTGGGGAGTGTGTTTTCATTTCAATTTACTCCTGAGAGTTTTAAAACTACTGATGAGATTAATTGTTCTAATTCTACTTTGAAGCAGAGAGTAATTCTTTTTGATGTAGGTTCACAAGAGAATAGTATTGAAGTTGAAGATAATGGTTGCATTATTTTTAATTCAGTGGATGAGAATAGTACTATGTTTTTAGTTGATAAGTTTATTTGGGAGATTGTGAGTGAGTAAGAGGATGGATAAGGATTTATTTAGTATGTTGTGTTGTCCGTATTGTAAGGGGAGTTTGAGAGGGGAGAAAGAGAAGTTGATTTGTATTTCGTGCAAGAAGGAGTTTAAGGTTAAGCAGAATATTCCGATTCTTATTGAGGAGTAATCTTTTTATTAATTAGACTATTTTTTAGAAAATTTCTTCTAGTTTTGAGATTTTGGGAATTTTATTTATAAAGTTTTTGTGGGGACTTTTACGCACTATGATAAGCTTTATAAACCGATGTGCGTTTACTATACTTACCAATGAGCGAGTTGATTTGGTTCGACTTGTGATAGATGACGAGACAATGCAGTATTAAATTTAATACAGTAGTACAGAACTCTAGATTTACGAATCTTACAGGCAACTTAAATTCACGTTGATCCTGCGTGAGATTACCGCTAGAGGGGTTGGATTTAGCCATGAAAGTGTGTTAGACTTGTTCTGACCGCAGAATGCTGAGTAACACGTCAATAACCTTCCTTGTTATTTCTAATAATCTTGGGAAACTGAGTGTAAAGGGAATAGTTATTCATTGCTGGAATGCTTGAATAATGAAGACAAGATGGGATGGCGCCCGATTAGATTGTTGGTGAGGTAATGGCTCACCAAGTCTACGATCGGTAGGGGTCGTGAGAGCGATGACCCCCAGAAGGACACTGAGATAAGGGTCCTAGCCCTACGGGGTGCAGCAGGCGCGAAACCTTTACAATGCACGCAAGTGCGATAAGGCGACCCCTCGTGCTTACCCACAAGGTAGGCTTTTGTATAGCTTAGTGCGCTATTCGAATAAGTGGTGGGCAAGACCGGTGCCAGCAGCCGCGGTAATACCGGCGCCACAAGTGGTGATCATGTTTATTGGGTCTAAAGTGTTCGTAGCTGGTTTGCTAAGTCTCTTGTGAAATCCCTGTTGCTTAACACAGAAATTGCAAGAGATACTGGCAAACTTGAGACCGGAAGAGGTGTGAAGTATTGTTTGGGTAGCGGTAAAATGCTATAATCCTTACAAGACTAACTAAGGCGAAGGCATCACACTTGGACGGATCTGACAGTGAGGAACGAGAGCTGGGGGAGCGAACCGGATTAGATACCCGGGTAGTCCTGGCCGTAAACGCTGCGGGTTACGCCTAACTAAATCCATGAGATTTAGTTGGGGGGTAGCGAAGGCATTAAACCCGCCACCTGGGAAGTACAGCCGCAAGGCCGAAACTTAAAGGAATTGCCGGGGGAGTACTACAAGCGGTGCGGCGTGCCGTTTAATTGGATTGTACACCGAGAACCTTACCAGGGGCGACAGCACTATGAAGGTCAGATTAAAGGTTTTACCTAAGACGCTGAGAGGTGCTGCATGGCCGCCGTCAGCTCGTGCTGTAAGGTGTCTTCTTAAGTGAAGAAACGAGCAAGACCTATGCCCACAATTGCGACCGGGGTTTACCCGAGCACCTTGTGGGGACTGCCATAGTAATATGGAGGAAGGAGTAGGCTACGGTAGGTCTGTATAGCCCGAATCTCCTGGGCTACAAGCGCGCAACAATGGTTAGTACAATGGGTTGCAACTCCGAAAGGGGAAGCTAATCCCGAAAACTAATCGAAGTTTAGATTGAGGCTTGCAACTCAGCCTCATGACAACGGAATCGCTAGTAACCGGACTTTATCAGAGTCCGGTGAATATGTCCATTCTCCTTGGACACACTGCCCGTCAAACCAACCAAGTAGGGTCAAGAAGAGGCATTCTTTTTTGAGGATGTCGATTCTCGGCTCTGTGAGGGGGGTTAAGTCGTCACAAGGTATCCGTAGGGGAACCTGCGGATGGATCACCTCCTT
>CAZLRR010000044.1:0-4731 GCA_964562045.1 uncultured Methanosarcinales archaeon | reverse complement strand
TTAGCACTCACCCCAAAAGCAAAAGCAAAAAACAAAAAAAAGAGCAAAAAAACCCTAACCCCTAATCTCTTATTCATTCTTCACACCTCTGCTGTGGATTACTACTAGCTGTAGAAGTTCGACCAAGCAAACTCCAAACTAAATTTGAACCGTTAAAATCAACACTAAAAGCACTATCAGGATAATAAGAACTTCTGCCCGGAGCAAACAACTCAATCACTTTACCAATTGCAGGACTCAACTTATTATCCTTGCCCTCCAAAACTCTAACACTGAAAGGATTCTCACTCAAATAACCAAAATGAGCAGTATAACTCATCGAATAATTAGTCGTATTAGTCACATTATCATAAATTGAATTATTATGCCACTCAACACACTCCAAAATCGGTTTAACCTTGCCAGAAAACTCACTTGCAACAATATCAAAATACAAACGAGCATTTCCTCTCTTCTCATAATACTCCAAACTCAAATTATGCTCCCCACTAAGCTCTAAAACCTCAGAATCTGTCTTAAAACTTCTATCTTTCCAATCATCAAACAAAACTTCAGAATCAAGCCAAACTCTCACACCATCATCTGAACCAACAATAAACTCATAACTGCCATTAACAAAATCAATACTTCTTGCAGCTTTTACCAAAACAGAATCCTTCTGCAAATCAAAAACCTCACCCTTCTTCCAATCATAATCAAACACAAATTTCTCCTCACTTCCATAACCTAAAACTCTTGAAGTCTTCATGTCACAATAAACAAAATTCCACGAATCATTTCCAACAGAAACCTCCTCAGGACAAGTATCAAACACCTCAAAATAAACTCTGGAATTTCGTTTCTTTTCATAATACTCAATAGTCAAATTATGAAACCCGGAAAAATTCAAAACCTCAGAATACTTAACCTTAAAATTTTGATCACGCCAATTATCAATCACAAGCTCATCATCAACATAAACTCTTGAACCATCATCACTTCCAACACCCAAAATATAACTCCCATTCAAAAACACTCTCCTCTTAGAAATCATACCAACATAATCCTTCTGCAAATCAAATACTTCGGACTTGCCCCACTCCAAATCAAAACTCAAATCCTCTGAAACACTCTCAGAACTCAAAACTCTCTGAGTCTTAGTATCATACCAAACGCTAGCCCACTCATCTTCTCCAAACTCAAAATCTTTTGAAACAGCTTTTTCAAACCCAAAAGAAACTCTCGCATTACCCTTCTTTTCGTAATAATCAACTCTAAACTCATGCTCACCCTCACTCAAAAAAACAACATCAGAATACTTAACCTTATAACTCTGGTCACGCCAATTATCAATCACAAGCTCATCATCAACATAAAGCCTTGAACCATCATCACTTCCAACCTCGAAAATATACTCTCCCTCGTCAAAATAAATCTCTCTACTAAAATTCAACTCAACTCTATCCTTTGAAACATTAAAAATTAAATCCTTCTTCCAATTCAAATCAAACTCAGTCTCATTCAGAAAAAAAGTCTCATTACTTCCAACAACTTCAACACTCCAAACATCACTCAAATTATCAGAACTATCATTCTCCTCAACCTCAGGCCAAAACGCAAAATTATTACTCTCATCGCTCTCCTCAACAAACTCATACCCATCAACCAAAACAAAAACACTACTCAAATTACTACTCAAATTCAAACTAAAAGAAACATCCTCACCGTTTAAAAGCATAACAATAAGATCCTCAGCAGCAACAGAAAAATTATCATCATAAACACTATAAACAAAACCAAATGCATCCTTCTCACCAACATTAGCAATTGTAAAATTCAACTCCCCAGAAAAATTAGAATACTCCAAATCACTAACAACCAAATCAGGAAGTTCCTTTGCCACAAACTCTGAGCTCAAATTCAAAACTAAAATCTTATCAAACCCAGAATATGCCAAAGTTTCATTCTCATAAACATTCAAATCCAAAGAAAACAAACTCTCATCCCTAAAATAATCAAGTTCCAAAGGAATCTCAACATTATTTACTCCAGAACTCAAACTCAAAGAATAAACTCCAACTAAATTCTCCTCTGAATACTCTCCAGAAATCACATAACGAAAATCATAAACCCCAGAACTTGGAGCATCAACTTCCAAATTTAGAAAAATCGAATCAACTGGTTCGCCCTCTCCAACAAGTTCCAAATTCAGAACTTCAAAATCAAACATAGAATCATTATAACTCAAAACAATATAATCATCCTCTGTCACATTAAATCCATAAGACTCAATAACGTCCTCAATTGTAACCGCAGACACAATTGCACAAGAAAACATTAGCAAAAACACACACATAATAATCTTCTTCATAACAATTGTAAAGTTTACCTTTTTAAAACTTTTATGCTTAGAATTTATCCGCAGAATTTCAAGTTTGTAAAAAATAAAAAAAATTTATCCTGAAAACTCCTGCTTTTTTTTGTAGCAATTACTATTTTTGTAGTAATTACTTCTTGTTCTCTTTAAACTCTTTAACAACAAGCGAAAGCATCTCTTTTGTAACAACTAACTTCTCTTCTCTCTTCTTTCTAGACCGAATTGCCAAAAGTCCAGCCCTCTGACAAACACCCCCAATTTCTGCTCCAGAAAATCCATCAGTTTCTTTAGCCAATTCATTTAATTTAACTGCTTTCTCAATCGGCATATTCTTAGTATGAATTTTGAAAATCTCTTCTCTTGTTTTCTCATCAGGCAAACTAATTTCAACAATACTATCTAAACGACCTGGACGTTTTAAAGCTTCATCAACTAAATCTGCCCTATTAGTTGCAGCAATAATTGAAACTCCTGCAAGCTCCTCAACTCCATCCATTTCCGTTAAAAGCTGATTAACAATTTTATCATTAACTCCACTCATGCTTGAACCACGATTAGAAGCAATTGAATCAAACTCATCAAAGAAAATCACACAAGGTGCAACCTGTTTTGCTTTCTTAAAAATCTCTCGAACTGCTTTCTCACTCTCACCAACCCATTTTGAAACTAATTCTGGACCTTTAACTGAAATAAAATTCGCCTCACTCTCAGTTGCTACAGCTTTAGCAAGAAGAGTTTTACCTGTTCCCGGAGGTCCAGTTAACAAAACTCCTTTTGGCGCTTTAATTCCTGCCTCTCTAAAAACTTCCGGCTCTCTTAAAGGCATCTCAATCATCTCAGCCAAATCTCTCTTAGCTCTCTCAAGACCACCAATTTCTGACCATTTAACATTAGGCTTTCTAATTAAAACTTCTCTCATTGCAGAAGGTTCAACCTTATTTAATGCATCCTGAAAATGAGACATTTTAATTTTAATTTTTTCCAAAACATTAGTTGGAATTTGCGCTTCAGTTTTAATCAAATCTGGAATCCAAGACTTCAATGCTTTCATTGCAGCTTCTTTTGTCAAAACCTCCAAATCAGCACCAGTAAAACCATGAGTCACCTCAGCAATTTTATCCAAATTAACAACATCAAATTCCGTAATTTTAGACTCCTTTGAAACATCTTCTTCACTAACTAAAGGCATACCACGAGTATGGACATCTAAAATCTCCCTACGTCCCTCACGAGAAGGAGGATTAATTGCAATTTCCCTATCAAATCTTCCTGGCCTTCTAAGCGCTGGATCAATAGAATTTGGACGATTTGTTGCCGCAATTACAACAACATTACCTCTTCCTTTAAGCCCATCCATTAAAGTAAGCATCTGTGAAACAACTCTTCTCTCTGCCTCGCCCGTTACTTCATCACGACTTGGTGCAATAGAATCAATTTCATCAATAAAAACAATCGCAGGACTATTCTTTTCCGCTTCTTCAAAAATCTCCCTTAACTGCTTCTCAGACTCACCATAATACTTACTCATAATCTCTGGTCCATTAATAACTCTAAAATGAGCATCTAATTCATTTGCAAGTGCTTTAGCAAGAAGAGTCTTACCTGTTCCAGGAGGTCCATAAAGCAAAACTCCTTTAGGCGGAGTAATTCCAATCCTCTCAAAAACTTCTGGGTGTTTCATAGGAATTTCAATCATTTCCCGAATTGCAGAAACTTCTTCTTTAAGTCCACCAATTTCATCATAAGTAATTGCTGGAACTTTCAAATCCCCCGGTTTAACTACCTTATCAGAAATTTTCAAATCAGTATTCGCGCTAAATCTTACATACTTTTTAGGACTAGTTTTTGTAACAACATAATGAAGAGTTGTTCCCATAATATTAAAATAAACAACATTTCCCTTAACAAGTGGGCTGCCCAAAAGTTTATCCTTGAAAATATGAGTTGGATCACCAGAAAATTTAACTGCCTCAGTTGGTGCAATCTCAATAGATTTCGCCTCAGCAACCTCCGCTTTTTCAATCTCAACCTCATCCCCAAGACCAAGCCCCAAATTATTTCTCAAAATAGAATCAACTCTTGCAATTCCAAGACCAAAATCCTCTGCCCTTAAAACAAAAACTCTAGCAAGTGTTTCATTTTTCCCTTTAAGCAAAACATAATCTCCCTCAGACATAGAAAGCTTATCTAAAGTCTCCCTATCAATTCTTACAATACCCTTACCAATATCATTATGATAAGTCTCTGCCAAATTAAATTTCATCTCGCTCACCATATTTTTTCACCTAATTCATATATAAAAACTTATTATTTATAAAAGTTTTGATTTTTTCACAAAAACGCAAAAAAAGAAAAAGTTTCAGGATAATGTAAAA
>CAZLRR010000043.1:0-5115 GCA_964562045.1 uncultured Methanosarcinales archaeon | reverse complement strand
TAACTTTATGCAATATAACATTCCCAACTTTTATCACGTCAATAACCTTTTTACCATCAATTTCTCCAATATCACAAGCTTGTCCACCCAAGCTATGATAAAATAGAGTTCAATCCCACCTTTCTTGGACGGTTTTTTACTCGTTGAGATTCGTTCGCTTATCGTGAAATTTCAGGGAGCTCTACGGTCACTCGTAAACTCGTTCGGTACACGATTTGATTATCGAGTCTCAGTAGGAAAAAACCTAAGAAAGCCTGGACCAAAGAACCCATTTATTTAATTTCAATTTTTTCAAATTTAGAATTTATAAAATCTTTTTTTTCTATTAATACATACTTTGATACAACTTGAAATAGCTGGTTTGAAGTAGAAAATGCCCTTTTTCTTCCTTTTTCGTAATATGTAAAAAGTATAGTTTTGATTCCATATCCATTTATTTCTTTAATGACTGGAACAAAATCGCTATCACATGCAATAAGAATAATTTTTTTAATTTTTTGATATTTTAAAGGTATAGTCATTAAATCCATTGTTAAGAAAGTATCAACTCCTTTTTGGTTATATTCGTAATTTCCATTATCTAATTTTATTCTTTGACATCTTCCTTCCTTAATTTCAATAATTGGATTTTCTTTTAACTTATCAATAAAATTATCATATTTTTCTTTTCTAATTTTCTCTTCGTCTGTTGGTTTATTAGATACAAATGGTGGGGCATTATAATAGAATATTTTCTCTAGTTTTAATTTTTCTTTTTTTGCTAAATTTTCTGAGAATTTTATCAAATCATATTTAAGATATTTTCCTTTTCCTAATTGTTTTGCTAGTTTTGATAAGAATCCCGCATCAATAAAAACTAGAGTTTTATTTTCCATAACTAAACTTAGAAGTAACTTATTTATAAATTTTAGTAAAAGTGGGGTATAGAAAACTCATCTGGAAACCCTACCCCTCGATCTCCAGGGTTCATGTTACATTTTATTTGTTTGTAAAAGTTTATAAACTTTACTTTATTTTGTTAGTCAAATTTGTTTTTTGATAAAAAGTTTTAATTTTACTTAACTTTATGCAATATAACATTCCCAACTTTTATCACGTCAATAACCTTTTTACCATCAATTTCTCCAATATCACAAGCTTGTCCACCCATAGTTGGATAAAATAGAGTTTTATCTAAAATAATATATCTGCAACCTTCAAATTCAAACTCTTTCAAAATCTTTGCATCAGTTTCTTCTTTTCGAGTGTCTTCATAAAATATCATTTTAGTATCTGGCATATCTGATACAAATTCGGCTAATTTATTTTTAACAACTTTAGTCTCAGACATTTTCCGTGATTCAAAAAATTCTGTAACTTGTGTATAAAAATTTCCGGGGATTTGAATCTTCTTTCCTTCATTTTTGAAAGCATCATGAATCTCCTCGGGAGTAATTCCTTCTGAAATATAATACTTAATAAAATCCTCATCAGAAAGCTCTTTATCTTTTTTAACTAAAGCTTTAATTTTATTTTCAACTTTCTCCTTATGTTGTTTATACTTTACAACTTCAATTTTAATGATTTTATCAATTCCAACTAATTCCTCTTCAAGTTCTGGATACAATTTATTTAACTCTTTTGCATGAATTTTCATAACTTTAAACAAATCAATGTCCCAACCAAATTTCGTAATAAAATCAAGTGATCTTCTTAAAATCAAACGCAAATTATAACCTCCCTTAACATTTGAAGGAAGCGCTCCATCACTTAATGCATAAAGCAAAGTTCTGGTATGGTCTGCAATAGAATAAATTCCTGCAATAGGTTCAATAATCTCACGCAATTCTTTAACTTTCATTCCAATTTTATCTGCAATATCAGACCATTCTTTATCGACATCGTCAATCTCATCCAAGTTCAAATTTCCTGAATAAGGTAAAAACTTTTCATAAATTTTCATGTTTGGTTTAAATTTTGCTTTCTTAAATAAATACTCACAAACTTTAGGCATACAAGCTTCATAAGAATTCAAACTTCCTTTAGAAAACCAACAACATCTCTCTTGTCCCATTCCCATATCTAAAACTTTCAAATCAAGTTCTTTCAAATCAGATAAATTTTCTGCTCCAACCATATCATAAGTCATATAAACTTGATTTCCAATTTCAAGTCCTCGAGAAAAAACTTCAAGTGAAGCTCCGCAATTACCTCCTCCTGCCCAAGCATCTTCATGAACAACAAGCTCTTCAATAGGAATTTTAAGTCCATTTAAGTACCAGTTAAACCAAACTGTAAAATATTCATCAGGTTTATAATCTTTCGGCTTTTGAAAAGTGTGCTGTCCAATCATTGTAAAACCTGTATGATGTCTTCCAGTATATCCAACATTGTCAATATCTCCAAACCTTAAACAAATCTGAGGAATAATAAGCGGATTTGCAGGAGGTTCAACTTCTCCAGTAACAACATATGGCTGAAAACCTACAATTGATGCAATATTAAAATCCAAATCATCTCTCCATCTAGCAACAACTGGAAATCTCTTAACTGGCGTATACCCTTCCTTCTTTAGCATTTTGGAGAACTCAAAATAAACTTCTTGAAATTCCATTGGATTTTTTGACGGAGTATTTCCAATAAAACTATAACTTCCTGTGCACACACTATCTCCGCATGTTTTTCTCTTATTTTTCGACCAAAACATAACTGAGCAATTCTCACACTTTTGTCTTTCAAGACCAAAATTTTTCATTGCCTTAGTTGGATAAAATTTATCTGGATTTTTAGCGGATTCCTCAATAATTTGCTTTTTAATAAGTTTTTCAGCTTTCATCTAACATTTTCTAAAAGGATTTTGTTTATAAAGTTTAGCCCTTTATAAATTAAAAATTTTTAATGTTATTTTTAGAGGTAACTAATCTTCTTAAAAGTATTTAGACTAATATATTTAGAAAGATGGATGAATACATTGAAAGGATGGCAAGAACATTTAAGATTCTCTCGAATCCAAATAATTTGCGTTTATTATTGCTTCTTCAAAACGGAGAAAAAAATTTAATAGAAATTTATTCCGAGTTTGAATCTAAGGGTTTATCTCTTACAGAAATTTCTAATTCAATAAAACTTTTATCAAAAGTTGATTTTGTAAATTATCAGTTATTTGGTAACTCAAAGTTTTATAGTTTGAACTCTGATAATAGCTGTATTAAACTTTTAAAAAAACCTCTCACAAATGTTGCTTGCGGAAAACCTCCATGCTATAACTTATCTGAACTTTGAATTTAGATTCACATTTATGTAACTTTTTTAAATAGATTTTGTTTCCATAAAAGAATGGCGGATGGATATAGACATGGAAATACAAGATTTGATAGGGGACCGGAAAGAAAACCAGAGATTTATGTAGGATTTACTGCACTTTATAGACAATCTCCTAGAGATTTTGACGCCCCCACTCAAAAAAATGTTTCACAAAGGGAAAGGGGTTTGCCAAGCAGGTTTACTTCAGACAATGAGTAAGATTAACTAAAATTTGAAAAAGAGTGAAGAAAAATTTATAAAGTCATAATCTCTGCATTTATTATGACACAAGAGAGCCTTATATGGGTTGATAAATATAGACCCAAAACTTTTAACGATATTTTAGGACAGGAATATTTTGTTTCCAGAATTCAATCTTTTTTGGATTCGCAAAATATGCCGCATCTTCTATTTGCAGGAACTCCAGGAACAGGAAAAACAACAACTGCTTTAGTTGTTGCAAGAGAACTTTACGGAGAAAACGGACTTCACGGAAACTTTCTCGAACTTAACGCCTCTGATGATAGAGGAATTGATATTATCAGAAATCATATAAAAGAATTTGCAAAACTTAGATCACTTGCAAAAGTTCCTTATAAAATTGTTTGTCTTGATGAAGCAGATTCTCTAACAAAAGAAGCGCAACAAGCACTTAGGCGTACAATGGAAAAATACTCTGCAACTTGCCGTTTTATTTTAGCTTGTAACGAGATTTCAAAAATTCTAGACCCAATTCAATCAAGGTGCGTAATTTTCAAATTCAAACCTTTAACTGAAGATGCAATTTTAAAACTAATTGAAAAAATTGAAAAAGAAGAAAAAATCGAAGTTGAAAAAGATGCAAAAGAGTTTTTAATTTCTGTTTCAAAAGGAGATTTGAGACGAATTGTAAATACACTTCAAGCAGCTAGCAGTGTCGATAAAAAAGTTACTAAAAAATTAATTAATGAAGTAGTTGATTTTGTAGACCCGAAAGAAGTAAAATCTATGGTAGAATATGCGATGAAAGGAGACTTTTTCAAAGCAAGAGATGAAATGGTAAAACTTCGTGCAAAAAGAGGAATGACAGCTCTTGAAATTCTAAAAGAAATTTATAAAATGATAATTGATATGGATTTAGATCCAAAAACAAAAGTAAAAATCATTGATAGAATAGGAACTATTGAATTTAGATTAGTTGAAGGAAGCGATGAGGAATTACAGCTTGAAGCCTTGCTTGCAATGCTAAGTTTGCTTGGTTAAGAAATATGGAAAAAGTAGAATATATTACAAAAGATTTTAACTCCTCTGACGATTTGAATTCACTTGCAAAACTTTTTGAAGGTTTGGTTGGCAAAAATTCAAATCCTGAATTATTGTTACGTTACGTTTTAAGAAATTCAAATTCAGTTATTCGTGAAGGAGTAAGTTTTTCTGTTGGAGATTATGTTCATCATACTTCAGAAGAAGATTTGATTTTAAGGCACCCTAATGAAACAACTCGAATCCAAAAAAAACATGAAGCAGACTTACGAAAAAAAATTCAAGCTTATGCACAAGTTAAAGAGAATTTTGGAATTGCTCCTCATGTTGAAATTGTAGCAAATTCTTTTCTTGATACAATTAAAGCTTTGAGTGGAAAAACCACTTCTTTTGGCGAAGAAAACGTACTAAGGACTTTAGAAAGAAATTATGATTTAAGTTATTTGTCAATGTCAAAGGGAATTCATAGTTTAGTTTATAATGGCGAAAAATTAAGATTTTCAACTGATTCAATGTACGAGTCTTGGGACAATACTCGAAATTGTCATTTCGAGGGCGGGGGTTTAGAATCTTCAATTGAAAGATTTATAG
>CAZLRR010000042.1:0-5208 GCA_964562045.1 uncultured Methanosarcinales archaeon | reverse complement strand
TAATTGAATTTGGTGAGGGTCAACATTTAGAGTTTAAAGAAAGTTTAACAAAAGAAATAAAAAAAGAAATTTGTGCTTTTGCAAATGCTGAGAACAGAGTTTTGAAAAGGATTAAATTAAATGAGCCAATAACTGAGCCAATAAATGAGAGAAAAAACAAGGTTTATAATTATATCAAAAATAATCCTGGTTGTAAAAGGGATAATTTAGTAGTTAATCTTAGAATTTCAATGGGGTCTTTAAAAAGAGAGTTGGCAATTTTAGTCTCAGAAAATAAAATTGAGATGAAAGGTTCAAAAAAAATAGGAGGTTATTATGTAAAATGAAACAAATAAAACTGATTTCTAATTTTAGTTCGAGAACTTATCAGCAATCTATTTTTGCAAATTCTATGGATAAAAATTCTCTTGTGGTTCTGCCAACAGGACTTGGAAAAACAGTTATTGCATTAATGCTTTGCGTTTATTATTATAACAAAACTAATAGAAAAGTTTTATTTCTAGCACCCACAAAACCTCTTGTTGAACAACAAAAAAAATCGTTTGAAGACTTTTTCGAAAATAAGGATGATTTTGTTTTTGAGGTTTTAACTGGGCAAGTTTCACCAAAAAAAAGACAAGCACTCTACAACGGGGCAGATTTTGTTTTCTCAACACCGCAATTAGTTGAAAATGACATTTTAAATAAAACAATTCCAGTTCAAGATTTTGATTTTGTAGTAATTGATGAAGCGCATAGAGCAACAGGAAATTATGCTTATGGTTTTATTGCGGGGGAATTTGAAAAACAAGGCGCAAAAGTTTTAGCACTTACTGCAAGTCCAGGCACTTCAAAAGAGCAAATTGAAGAAGTAATGAACACACTAAGAATAGATACTCTGCAAGTTAAAAAGTATTCAGATTCAGACGTTAAACCTTATACAAACAAAACTGAAATTGAAGCTGTTAAGGTAGAACTTAACGATGAATTTAAAAAAATCAAAAAGTTGTTAGATGGAGTTTATCAAAAGTGGGTTGAAGAACTTAAAAAACTTGAAATTCTAGACAAATCAAAACGATTTTTGACAAAAAAAGATATTTTAGATTTGCAAATGGAGCTAAGAGCAGAGATTGCAAGTGGTGGCGCAGATGAAAATGTTTGGAAAGGAATTTCTTTGGCTGCTGGGCTTATGAAACTCGGGTATGGGATTGAGCTTTTCGAATCACAAGAAGTAAGTGCTGCTCATTCTTATTTTTATAACTTTTTTAGAAGTGGCGGAGATAGTTCAAAAGCTGCAGAAGAGCTTACAAGAAATATTGATTTTAGAGAAGCTTTTGATAAAATTTCTAAGTTAAAAGAAGCGGGAATTTTGCATCCAAAACTTGTAAAATTAAAAGAACTGGTTAATAAAGAGCTTTTAGAAAATAAAGATTTGAGAATTATTGTATTTTCTCAGTATCGTGAGTCTGGATTAAAAATTGTTGATGAACTCTCAAAAATAAAAGAGTTGAAACCTGTTTTATTTGTTGGGCAAGCAAAAAAAAATGGTGGAGGACTCTCGCAAAAAAAACAAAAGGAAATTCTTGATGATTTCAGAGTTGGAAAATATAATATTTTAGTTTCAACTTCTGTTGGTGAGGAAGGACTAGATATTCCAAAAGTTGATTTGGTTTGTTTTTATGAGCCTGTTGCATCAGCGATTCGTTCTATTCAAAGAATTGGAAGAACTGGAAGATTCAAGAAAGGAAAGGCTTATGTTTTGCAAACTGAGGGTACTCGAGATATTGTAACTAAACATATTGCGAGTGCTAAAGAGCGTAAAATGTATAAGGTTTTAGATGAGATTCGAGATAAGGTGGTTGGGACTAGGGATGAGAGATTAGAGAATAGAGATGGCGGGCTTTCAAAGTTTTTAAAAAATGAAGTTGGGGAAAAAGAGACTTCTTCGAAATTAAATTTTGATAAGTTTAATATTGTGATTGATTCGCGTGAAAATCAAGATTTGCAAAAAGAACTTTTCAAAAGAGATGAATTAAATGTTAAAGCTCAGAGTTTGGAAGTTGGAGATATTGTTATTTCGGACAGACTTGCAATTGAGAGAAAGTCTAAACTTGACTTTGTTAATTCAATTATTGAAAAAAAGATTTTTCGTCAGGTTAAAGATTTGGCAATTAATTATAAACGTCCGATTTTGATTTTGGAGGGTGATGAAAATATTTATTCTCTGAGAAATGTTAATTCTAATGTTATTCGGGCGGCAATTTCTGCGATTTCAATTGATTTTAGAGTACCTATTATTTTTACAAATTCTATGCAGGAAACTGCAGATTTTATTTTAACTTTTGCTAAGCGGGAGAATAAAGAAAAAACTCAGATTTCGCTTGCTGATACAAAGACTTCATTTTCAGAGTTTCAAGAGATAGAAAAAGTTGTATCAACTATTCCAAGAATTAATGTGGTTACAGCAAAGAATTTACTTAAGAAATTTAAGTCTGTTAAGAAAATGGCTAATGCTAAAGAGAAAGATTTTTTAGATGTTGATGGTATTGGTAAAACGAGGGCTAAGAGTTTGAAAGATTTTTTTGAGAGAGAGTGGAAAGAGTTTTGATTTTATTACTATTTGGTAATCCGAAGTTTTATAAGTTTATAAATACATAAGAGAGTACCAAATGGCAGTTGAAGAAATATACTTTACAGGTAGTGATGCAGCAGCGGCCGGAGGTTTAGCAGCAATTATAGCAGCTTTTTTTATTGTATTTTTGCTGGTATTTTTAATTGTATATATTGTTATGGCTTTGTCTTTAATGATTATTGCAAGAAAAACTAAAACTCCTAATGGCTGGCTTGCATGGATTCCGATTGCTAATGTGTTCTTGATGACAAATATTGCGAGAATGCATTGGTTATGGGCTCTTGGAATTATTTTGTTGCCTTTCATACCTATTATTGGTGGTCTGGCTTCATTGGCTTTGGCTATTGCAGTTGTATGGAAAATTGCAGAGAGAAGAGGAAAACCAGGTCCGCTAAGTTTGTTAATGCTTATTCCAGTTCTTGGTGCATTAATATTGTTCTTATACTTAGCATTTAGTGATTAATGTAAAGGTTTTTAAATAAAACTTTTCATATTTTTTTTATGGATGTAAGTGAATATATCTTAAATTCAATTAAATTATATTTTAACCCTAGTGAAGCAGTTGAACAACTGAAGAAAGCAACTCCAGGGATGGCGTTTCTTGTAAATTATGTTATAGCAATTATTTTAGCAACTATTGTAGGTTTTATTAATCTTGGAAATCCGGATATTGCAACACTTGGATTTGGAAACTTTTATGTTTTTATTCAGGTTTTGATGACACTTGTAGGTTTTCCTTTAGGAGTTCTTATTGTTTCTGGAATATTGCATTTGTTTTTGATGATGTTTGGAGCAAAAGGAAAGTTTACAGTCACTTTTAAGTATTTCTTAAGTTTGTATTTATTTAGTGCAGTTATTGGTGGGATTTTGAATATTCTTCTTCTTGCATTATCTCAAAATATTGCAGTTGCAAACGTTCTAGTTGGAATAGTAATTGTGTTGATTAGTTTTGCTTTATGGATTTGGTATGCTGTTATTTCAGTTATTACTTATGCAAAAGCTCATAATATTAGTTATGTTAGATCATTTTTGGCAGTAATTGTTATTCCTTTAGCAATTGCTTTGATAATTGGAGTATTTGTTGCTATTATTATGTTTTTTGTTTATTCAGCATTAGCATAAACCTTTTTAAATTATTTATTCTTTGTATTTTCTATGTTAGTTTTAGGAATTGAGTCTACGGCTCATACTTTTGGGGTTGGAATTGTTGATTGCAAGAAAAAAGAAGTTCTATTTAATGAAAAAATCCAGTTTCAAAATGATGTTGGAATGGATCCTAGAAAACTTTTAGATTTTCATGTTGCAAATTTTGATTCTGTTTTAATGAAAGCTAAAGATTTTTTGAAAACTAAGAAGAAAAGTTTTTCAGATTTGGATTTGATTTCTTTTTCTCAAGGTCCTGGACTGGGCAATGCTTTAAAAGTTGGAGCATGTGTAGCTAAAACTTTGAGTTTGAAATATAAAATCTCAATAGTTGGTGTTAATCATATTAAAGCTCATCTAGAGATTGGAAAGATGTTAACAGGTTTTAAAGATCCGATTTTTATTTATACTTCTGGTGTTAATACTCAAATTATTGCAAAGGACGAGTTTGGTAAGTATAAAATTTATGGCGAGACTGAGGATATTGGTTTAGGGAATTTAATTGATAGTTCCGCTAGGCTTTTGGGTTTGGGTTTTCCGGGTGGTCCTTTAGTTGAGAAAGAAGCTTTGAAATCAAAAAACTATATTGAATTGCCTTATGTTGTTAAGGGGATGAATATTTCTCTTGCAGGAATGCATTCAAAGATTAAAGAATTGATCAGAAAAGGCGAGAAGAGAGAAGATATTTGTTATAGTTTACAGGAGACTATTTTTGCGCAAGTGTTAGAAGTTGCTGAGCGGGCAATTGCATATACTCAAAAAAAAGAAATGTTAATTGTTGGTGGTGTTGCAGCAAATAAGAGGTTTAATGAGATGTGTGAGATATTATGCATGGAGAGAGGAATAAAATTTGAGAAAATTCCTTTTCAATATGTACTTGACAATGCCGCAATGATTGCTTGGCAAGGTTATGTTGATAGAAATAATAGTTTAGGGCCTGGCGAGTGGGGACTTGGGACTAGAGAGTTAAAGCCTTTGCCTTATGTTAATGTTGAATCGGATTTATAAGAATTCTAATTTTAAAAGTGAATAAATTAAATTTATTCTCTGCTTTTTCTAAAGCAGTCTCTACACATAACAGGTTTACCTTCTGTAGGTTTAAATGGAACCTGACATTCAGTTCCACATTCAGAACATACAGCATCGTGCATTTCTCTTTGTGGTCTACTGAAGTTGTTACTTCTATTGTTGGATCTTTTCTTTCCAAAACATTCTCTACACATAACAGGTTTACCTTCTGTAGGTTTAAAAGGAACCTGACATTCTGCTCCACATTCGGAGCATATTGCATCATGCATTTCTCTTTGCATACTTTCGCTCATTTTCTATTTTAAATTAGCTCCGGAACCTTCTACTCGGAACTCTCCCTAGAATTAGTTCGACTTTCCTAAACGTATCTTTTCTCGTAGCTAATTATATAGTATAATATTTCATTTATAAAGCTATCTTATGAA
>CAZLRR010000041.1:0-5875 GCA_964562045.1 uncultured Methanosarcinales archaeon | reverse complement strand
AAACACGTTATTTTTATAAAAGGTTTGAACTCTCTTCTAATATGAAATTAAAAAAATTAAAAGAGAATCCAATCTTTTTCATGTATGGATATGTATGGAAATTCTCTAAAGGAAAAAGAAACATCTTAATCACATACTTGATTTTATTTTTCTTTGCAAATTCTCTTTTATTTTTAGAACCTTTAGTTTTTGCAAAATTACTCAATATAATCCAACGAGAAGGAGTTACCTCAGAAAATATCTCTTTCCTCTTGCTTTTAGTTTCCACATTCACATTTTTAATAATGGGTTTTTGGGCATTTCAATGGGTAGGAAGAGTTTTAGAAAGAGAAAATGCATTTTATGTAAGAACAAACTATAGAGAATTCTTAATCGATGGAATACTCTCAATTTCTGCAGAAAACCACACAAATCTTCATTCGGGAGATTTAATAGACAAAGTTCAAAAAGCAAGTGATGGGCTATTCAATTTTGCACAAACAACATTTTTCATCTTCGGTGCAATTATGAATTTCATAGTCTCATTTATTGCAATCATATTTCTAAATCAAGTTGCAGGAATAATCATGTTAATAATGCTTCCAATTGGACTTTTCATAATCAGCGAATTTGATAAAAGATTGCGTATAAGATATAGAAAACTACATAAATATGAAAATAAAATCTCCGAAAAAATTATTGATTCAATTACAAACGTTTCAACTGTTTTAATTTTAAGGATTCAAAAATTAATTTTTTCAGATATAATGAAATCTGTAAGTGAGCCAAAAGAATATTTCAAAAAAACAGTAAAAATAAACGAAGCAAAGTGGTTTGTTGTATCAATTTTTTCATCTCTAAGTGTAGTTTTAATTTTAGGAACTTACATTTATGGAAATTATATTTTAGGAACAACAATTTTAATTGGAACAGTAAGTGCACTTTTTATGTATTCTCAAAGAATAACTCAGGTTTTTGGAAACTTTGCAGCGCAATACGAAGTTCTTGTAAGGCATAAAGTTGCAATAGAGAACATGAACGAGGTTGTAAGTTTCTTTGAGCCGAAAAAATCTTCTAAGAGGAGAAGGCTCCCAAAAGAATGGAAAACTATTGAAATAAAGAATCTTAACTTTTCCTATAAAGGAATTGATGTTTCAGGCAAAAAAGTTCCTTCAATAAAAAATATTAATTTTGAATTTATAAAAGGAGAGAAAATTGCAATTATAGGAGAGAGTGGTTGCGGTAAAACTACATTTTTAAAAGTTTTATCAGGACTCTATAAACCAAAAATCCAATACGTTTCAATAGATGGAAAAACTAAAAACTCTCTCCAAAAACTTCAAAACTCATCTATGCTTGTTCCTCAAGAACCAGAAATTTTTGCAACAACTATTCGTGAAAATATTACTATGGGAATAGATTATCATATGAATCATGTAAGAAAATTTACTGACATGGCAACATTTACAGATATTGTATATAAACTTCCAAAAAAATGGGATTCAAATATTGCAGAAAAAGGAGTAAATTTAAGTGGTGGACAAAAACAGAGACTTGCTCTTGCAAGGGCTCTTCTTGCTGCTGAAAATCGAAGTATTGTTTTACTTGATGAGTCAACATCCTCAGTTGATCCTATTAACGAAACTAAAATTTACAAAAATGTAATGAATGAATTTGGAGAAAAAACAATTATAGCAACTATTCATAAACTAAATCTTTTGAAATTTTTTGATAGAATTTTATTGTTTGAAAAAGGGAAAATCGTTGCTGATGGAAATTTCAAAGAGCTTTTAGAAACAAGTTCTCAGTTTAAACATATGTGGGAAAATTATAAAAAACAAGAAGATTAAATCGAACTTAGAACTACAAAATATAATCAAATTTCAGGATTAAAAAGTTCTTTAAATTTTTCAAGAGTTGCTGATGTATGTAAACTTTTTAGTTCTTCTTTTGAGAAAAATTTAAGTTCTTGACATTCATCTGAAGGTGTAAAGTTTTCCAGAAAATTCTCGCTGTCTAGTTCAACTCTAAATAAAAGAATTAAATACCTCCTAAGAAAGCCTTCATAATTAATATTTTCATATGTCCAAGAGTACACAGGTTGATTTGACATTTTTTTAATCTTTAATCCTGATTCTTCAAATATTTCTCTTTTTAATCCAATTTCAAAACTCTCTCCAAAATCTAGCCCTCCTCCAAGCAAATCCCACTTTCCATTATTTTCTCTTGTAAGAAGAACTTTATCATTTTTTGTAACTAAAGCCTTAACACTTACTCTGTAATAACAAGGTGGCATTTCCATTTTATTTAATCAATCCAATCTCCTTTATGTCAAATTTTTTATTTTTCTTTTGCAGGTCTATTAAATAATCTTTAAGTTTGTTAGAATCTGTAAACTGTTTATATTTTTTAATTGCAATCTTATTTTCCTCAATAAGATACTCACTATCTTCATCGAAAATATCTGTTTTACTTAAATATAAAACCATTTCTTTACCAATTTTTGCGGTGTTTTTAAGTAGTGCAAGTTGCTGTTCAATAGGATAACCACAACTTTGAGTAAAATCTAACACAAAAACCACCAAATCACAAGACTCGTGCAAAACAATCTCTGCTCTTTGTTCAATATTGTTATTTTTAGATCTTCCCAAAAGTCCAGGAGTATCAATTAACTGAATTAAAGTCTTTTCTTTCTCGACAATATATCCAAACATTAAACCTTTTGTTGTAAAAGGATAGTTTTGGATTTCAACATCTGATCCAGTCATTTTTTTCATTAAAGTTGATTTACCTACATTTGGAAAACCCGCAATTGCAACGGTATAAATATCTTTGAATTCTGGAAGCCTATTAATGAAATTTCTTGATCTTTCCAAATCACTAAAGATTTTATGATTCTTGGAAAAATAAGAATTAACTTTCCCCAAATATTTTTTCATTAAAAAGCCCACCGTTTCCTGAGTTCTAGCTTTTTTAATTTTCCATTCAGTATTTTGGGTTAATTCATCAATTCGATTTGTTATTCCATTTAACTCACTTTGACATTCTTTAATCCTTTTTACTGGAACTTCGCTCGTATTAATTAGTTCTTGGTAGATTTTAGAAACTTTAAGAAAATTTGGAAACTGTTTTGAAACTTTCCTTAGTGTAGAATTGATTCCAGAATTTAAATAACGGATTTTTTCAAGCTCTAAATCTTTTCTTTTATCAAGTCTTATAACTTCTGGAAGTTTGTCTTTCTTCTCTTCCATCTTTTTAAACCTTCTATCAATTTCTTCTCTTTGTTTTGTGGCAAATTCCTGCATAGAATCCATTGCCCTATTAATATAAAATTCTCCAGTTTCAATTTTACCTATTTTAAACATAATAATATTAATGAAGTTTCATTTATAAACGTGGTGATATTTTGGGGCGCTAATTCTTTTTAGTAATTACAAAAAGTTAGTAGAAAAGTATATAAAGAAAAAATATTGCTAACTTGTTATGGCAGACTTTAGTGAAACACCACTTATGGAAATTACGCTTAGAAGATATGAGAGTCCGCATAATTTAAACAGACGAGAGACTTTAAAGAAAATCTGCCTTTCGCTTGGTTTACTTCAGCCGGGAGATTCAAGAGATGTTCTTGTTGATATACTTTTAGTTCTTGAAAAAGCTAAGGAGAAAAAAAAAGAACTTTCAGCAACAGAAATAAAAGATCAGTTGCTTGAAATTAGAAAGGAATATGGTTTGTCAATGAATGGAACTGCGGATTCCAATATCAGAAGGCAGCTAAAAAGACTAAGAGATGTATTTTTAGTTGAGAAAGTGAGAAATAATTATAGAATTTTAGAGTTTATGTCACTTTCAGAAATTTTTGATAATAAAATTAAAAAGATTATTCTTGATGCAGTTCTTTCAAGAAATAAAGAATATTTTGATTTCTATAAACAATTTGAAGAGGTAAAAAATGAAAAAAATTAATATTATAACATTGATTTTGGTAACTTTTGGACTGCTTTTTGCAGGATGTAGTGGAGATGGAGATTCACGAACTAGCGGTTTTGGAGGAGCAGGTTCTGGTTCATCATCTTCTGGAGGGAATAGTGGAGTAGTTGTTGATTTTGCGGAAAATCAGCCACCTAGTGAAATTTTTAAAGGAAATAAGTATAATTTTGCTTTTGTAATTAAAAATCATTTAGAACATCCAATTACTGATTTGCAAATTAAAACAAAAGGATATGATAGAGGTTTTGTGACTGGGCTTGATGAGAGTTATGATGTTTCTAATGTTCCGGCAGCATCTGAGCAAGCTGGCCCCGGAGTTTATCCTGGACTTATTGTTAGTGGTATTAGTGTTGATGGTTTTGAAGGAGATTATAATTTCAATCCGACTTTTGATTATGCTTATTCTGCAAAATCGACATTTGCTGAGCAGATTTGTGTGCCTTCAAAAGTTAATTCTTGTGACGTTGATGTGAGTGCTTCTACTTCTCAAAATGGGATTTTAAAAATTAAGTTTGATAGAATTAATTCTGTTGAAGATAGAGTAAGGCTTGAATTTACGGTTATAAATCAGGGAGATGGACAGGTTGTTAATGAGTTTTTTAACACAGAAAATTATGCGCCAAAATATTCTCTTGATTTTGTAAAACTTGGTACTATTTCAGGGGAGTGTAGTCCAGTTGGAAGTGAGAATTACCAGATAATTGGTGGAAAAGCACAGTTTTATTGCGATTTTAAAAGGTCTGGAGATGATTCGTATGCTTCACAAGTTACTGCAGAATTAAGTTATAAATATCAGCAGTCTGTTCAAAAGAAAATCAAAGTAAAGAGTTTGAATTAATTATTCAATTATTTATCTTCTAAATATTTTTCCAATAACTTTGAAGTTTTTTGCTTCATAAGCTAAATCTTTAAAGTCTTTCAGTAAATGAATTTTAAACAAATAGAAAATCCCTGAAAAGAGAAATGAAAAAACTAGATAAAATCCTAAAAAAGAGATTAAAAAGAAATCTAATCCGTGTTTTTTAAGAAAGTGTTTAAGGTTCGGACTTTCTGCATATTCTTTTGTTAAATGAATTGCAAAAATCATAAGGAATGGTAGCGAGAGCAGGTGGAGAAGGTGTAAGAGGTTTGGGATGTTAATTAAGAATTCTAGAGTTAGCATAGTTATTGTGCCTAGTATTGCGCATAGAAACATTGTGTTTATTAGAATTTCATATTTTGTTTTTTGAATATTTTTGTTGTAAAATTTGTGAAAATAGGTTTGATTTACGTAAACTTCTCTATATCCATACTTTCTTTCAATTTTGCTCATAAACAAATTTTTGTTTTTTGATTTTTATTTATTTGTTACTTTTTTAAGTGGGGACTTAGTTTGGAGTATTTGGTTTTTCCATTTTTAGTTTGTTGGAGTGTTTAGGAATTTATTTTCGAGGTGTCCGTATAATGTTTTGAAGTCTATGTAGTTGAAAAAACTTCTTTCTTTTTTATTTTCAAATATGTGTTTGTGGCTTTCGTAGATACAAATTCCTTTTTGAAAGATTTCTAGGTGAAGAGTTACGTTTGTGTTTTCTTCAAGGTTTATTAGGTCAATTTTATTGTTTAATAGGGTTGTTATTTCTTCGTTTAGTTTTAGATATTGTTTTGCTGAGATTGGTTTATTGCTTTGAAAAGCAAAATCATAGTCTGAGGTGTTTTTCTGAGTTCCTTTAGCATATGAGCCAAATAATACTAAAAGTTTCAAGTTATATTTTTGTGCTAATTCCTTTAATTTTTGATTTTGGGTTTTATTTAAAGGATTTTTTTTCATATTATTTTTAAGATTTGTTTATTTATAAAGTTTTTTGAGTTTTACTGAAGTTATGCGTTTTTACTTTTTGTGTTTGAAATAGTCTCAAATTATAAGAAAAAA
>CAZLRR010000040.1:1194-6016 GCA_964562045.1 uncultured Methanosarcinales archaeon | reverse complement strand
CTAAATTAATTTCCAAAACACTCACAGGAACAAGAAGTCCAAAACTATCCAAAACCTGCGGATGTAATTCCCCAATTAAACCTACTTTTTCTCCTTTAAACATAATTTTAGCAGACCTGCCCGAAATTAAAAATTTGAAATCTTCTTCTTTAACTTCAAAATCAAGTTCATGTAGTTTAGAAATTGCAGTCAAAATAGCCTTAATCTGTGTATAATTAGACTTAGGATCAGCAATTGCAGCGCACAAATGTAATTGATTTAATGCCCCAGTATCAGCTTTTGAATCAGGCTTTATCACAAATCCATTCTCGAAAACTTTCTGAGGGTACTTATGTTGCCTATTAATATGCAAACTCTGCAAAACCTCAGGTAAAATCCTTGTTCTAACCATATTAAGTCCTTGATCCTCACTATCAATTAATCTAACACAATCCTCTTCCTCAAGACCCATATTTTTAAACTGATTTTGAGTTGAAGATAACATATAAGTATAAAGCTCTAAAAACCCAAGCGAAATCATCGAATTAGTAACTTTATCTCTAAATCTGGAAACATCAAGTTGCTCACCAACCGAAGAAATATTCGGGAAAGTTGGAACCACATTATTATATCCATAAGCTCTTGCAATATCATCTGCTACATCTTCGTCTGCCCACAAATCTGAACGGAAAGGAGGAATCTCAAACTTCACTTTTCCATTTTTAACTTCTTTAACATTAAGCATAACCTTTGCAAATAATTCTCTCACATCTTTTTCTTTTAAATCAATTCCAATTAACCTGTTAATAAACGCAATCTCAATCTCATCTGAAACATTACTCAAATCAAGCTCGTATTTTGTCTTATCATAATATTCAACTTCAATACTCTCTGCTGTAGCTCCCATATCAATAAAAGTCGTAATTAGGATTTTTAATATATTGTCTAGGTGCTGCAAATTATGTCCAGAACATTCAATAAATAAGTCTTTATGAGAAGCTTCAACTCTTCCAGTATTAAAAGAATTAATAATTGGAGGCATACTCAAAATCTCATTATTTGAGTCAACAAAAATCGGATACTCTTTAGCCTCAGCAAGCAAATGAGCATATTTTTGACCAGTTTCATGAAATTTAACAATTTCTTCTCCAGTCATTTCTCTCTCTGATTCTAATGGTCTAAACTTAATTTTTGACGGGTCTTCTGCTTTGTAGTATATAGGAAACTTAATTTTGTCTAAAGGATAAATACCAATTGCTCCTTTTTTCCTGTTTCTTCCAAAAGATGCATGAATTTTTTCTTGGATTTGGATTATTTCATCTAAGAAATTATCATCCATTGGAACATTCTTAACTAAGGCGCAAACTGCTTTACTTCTAACATTTTCAACAGATTTGTCAACTTTTAATTTAAGTCCTGATTTCTTAATATTGTATTTTGGAAGCTCTTTTTTAATTCCTCTATAAAACGAAATTGCTCTTCCAATTCCAACTGCTGAGATTAAATCCATTTTCTCGGCAGTGATTTCAATTTTTAATTCTGGGTCAGATTCTTTAGATTCTCCTTTAAGGTCCATTCCCATATCCATTAGCGTTTCTTTAATTTCTTCAACTGACAAGTTTTTTCCAATATATTTATTCAAATTTGATTGTCTTTCGTATACATATACCATTTAACCTAAAAATTATAAAAAATTACTTCTTTTTAAATTTTATTAATTCATTATATTTATAGTAAAAAAATTTTAATCTAATCTAGTAATAATTTTTTTCTCTCCATTTATTATTAATACAGTGTCTTCAAATTGCGTATTTATAGACCCATCAATAGAAACTAACCTACTATGTTCATAAATTCTTTTTTCCTTTTTTAGTATTTTTAATGCATATTCTAATTTATTTTTTTCAAATCCCGGACCCAACCCCAAATATTCTGATGTTTCTTGTAGCAACCACCTTTTTGAAAATGGCAAGTAAGAAAATTTTTTCTTAATATGATTTAATACAGTTTTGGCAATAACATCCCTTACTGGTCCCGTACCAGTTAATTCTAATATATTTCCTTTTTGTCCTTCTTTTATAAGATTAGATCCTAAAGAGAAATATGGTTCTATCGCAAAACAAGAATTATTCTGGATTCTGCTTAGATTTTTGTTTTCATAATTGGGCACAGATAATCCTACATGTAAGTTATTTCTTTCAATTTGATGTCCCGAAAGATTATGTATTGTTTGACACCCAACTTTTGCAGCATTATTTTCAGGAATTCTGCCTAATTCAGACATTGAAATTCCTACTGAAACTAATTCTAATTGTTTATTTAATGCGTCAAAATTGGCATCTAATATCTCTTTATATCGATTTGTTTCAATTTCTATTGTAAATGCATTATCTGTAATAAACCCATCTTTGGAAATACCAAAATCTATCTTAACTACATCTCCTTTTTTAATTTCATAATCTTCATCAAATATAGTATAATGTGCGGCGACATCATTAATACAAACTGTACAGGGAAATGCAGGTAAACATTTTGCATCGAATATACTTTTCTCAACAAAATTAATGATTTCACTTATTTTTGTTCCTTTTTTAATTAATTTACTAGTTTGTTTCCTAAGTTTTTTAGTGAATTTGCCCAATTCTTCTAAAATTTCAAGGTTAAATTTTTCGCTCATAAAAAATAGTTAGAAATAGATTTTATAAACTTTTCCCATATCTTTTCCAGACATTATCATCAAAAGTTTTTTTAAGATTTAGTAAGAAAGAAATTGTTTCTTCTACAGACTTTCTATTAAAATGAGGAGACACCGGATAAAATTTTAAACAATGAATTCCAATTTTATTAATTTTAAAAAAACTACTACTATATGAAAATTCTATCCCACCACAATCCTTTTTAAAATAATTATAATACCATTCAAAAAATTTTTTATTGTAATTGTTAATTTTAATAATTATTTCTAAATTTTCTTTTTTTAAATCTTTTAAATAGATATCATTTTTTTCATCTTCTGGATAGAGCCTAATCATATTAACAAATCCTGCAGAAAAATTTTTCAAAACTTTTATCTCCTTGTTTTTTTCTAATTTCTTTCTCATTAAAGTTGTCATTTCAACTAAGTTTGCTAAATTGCGAAATCAAACAATTAGAGCTTCCATTCACAAAAATACTAAATTTTAATTATTTTTTATAATTTTACCAATTATATTCAATTAATTGAAATTCGAAACTCTTTTGTAAATATTCTTTAAATAAATCAACAAGATAAATCTTAACCACTATAACTATTTTTAATCTCTTTAGTTTATAAAACTAACGCATGAAATGAGTAGAAAATTATTGGATTCTCTTCATTTTTACTGCGATCTTATTAAAATCATATCTTTTATAAAATCTAATCAACTTTTCTTCTTGTGTTGAATCAGCAGTCAAATAAATAGACTTACAATTCACAATTTTAGGCAAAGTTAAAAATTTTTTCATTAACTTATCTGCAATTTTTTGATTTCGATATTCTGGTAAAGTATATATTGAATCTAAATCACAATTTTTTTCATCATAAAATCTCCACAACAAATATGCAATAATTTTTAAATCATTTTCTACAACTAAAATACGACTTTCTTTAATTGCTGTTCCTATTTCTTCTTCATTAGATAATTCAATATTACTAATCCCTTCTTGTAGCCACTCTCGTTCCAAACTTAATATATTATCTACATCTTTCTTTAATGCATATCTAACGTCCATACTATAAGTCTCTATTCTATCTTATTTAATAATATTTGCATTTCGCAAAATCAGTTCTACACTATCTAAAAACTCAAAAGCCATATTATTCATCTTCTCTCACCCCAAAATATGTTTTATAGAAATTCTCATAATTTGAAATAGGAATTGCACTTTTTAGAATATGTTTTTGATTTTCTGTTGCTTTATATTCTGCAATAGAATAATCAATTTTAACACCAAATTCTATTTCTAATTCTTTAAAAATATTATATTCTTTAATTAAAGATTTATCTTTAACAGCAATAAATACGTCCAAATCACTAGTTTTAGTTTGATTTCCTTTTGCAAAAGAGCCAAAAATACAAATAAAATACGAATCAATATTATTTTGAATTTTTTTAATTATATTTTGAATCCTAATTGGCAATTTAGCAATTTTTTCTTTATCATACATTGCAAACAAAGAAATTAATTTATCATTATATGGATTTACGCAGTATATAGATAAATTTGCTTTCTTTTCAAGATTTAAGAGTTTTTCTTCTTTTAAAGCTTTAAGTTTTGGCGATAAAGAACCCTGTAAAATCCCCGTTTCCTTAGAAATTTCATTAAAATGAAACTCTTTTTTCTTATTTTCATAAAAAAACTTTATGAGTTTAAATTCCGGGTTTTCAAATAGTTTGACCATTTTATCAAATTTCTTGACTAAATAGTATAATAATTTGACTATTTATAAAGGTTTTGGTTAATATTTAAATTGTGTTTCGTAAACGTATACCATTTTAATTATTACCTCCAATCCTCAATAATTTAGCTAATCCCTTATCATTTTCAGCCAAATGAGCTTTAAATTCTTTATAACTATACAGCCCACCATCACTTCCCTTTATACGAACTGGGTCATATTCAACTACTTCATATCCGTCCATTCTCAAAGGCAAAGTTCGTGAAAAACCTTCCTCGTCATAGCACAATTGTAACCCCTCCGAAATAAATCTTTTTTTACCATGCATATCTATTTCTATTCTCAAACTATCCTTTGACGACCCAATAAAATAACTTAAGTCTTCAAGACTTTGACCTAAAACTAATCTTGAATTCATTTCTC
>CAZLRR010000040.1:0-1094 GCA_964562045.1 uncultured Methanosarcinales archaeon | reverse complement strand
CAATGTTCTAAAACTAGTTGCCGTAGAATGAGTTCTCAAGAGTCTCTTACAAGTAATTTCTTCTGACCAATCACCTTTTGTTGTATGAGTTCTTTTAATACCTTTCTCATGCATATTCTTTACTTTTTTCATTAAGTCAGCAGGAACTTTTGCTTTTCCTTCCAAATAGAAAGTATCCTGCTCATCTCTTGCGGGATGATCTTGAGGAATCCACATAACATCCATATTCCAAAAAGCCGATTCAACCATTGGACCTTGCATTTCTTTGAATCCCATCTCAACAAAAACATCACGCAAAATGTCATTAGCCTCAAGCATTGGATGACGTCTTCCAACCTCCGGCATAGGAACTTCAACAGAAGTATCATAATGTCTGAACTCTTTTCCTTTCCAGCTCCTAGTTTTAAGCATCTCAGAATCAACTGCCTCAACCAAATCAATATTCTTATACTTCTTTTCAATCTCTTGAGCAACTTTTTTTCCTTCTGAAGTCAACTTCACGCTCTGCTTTTTACAAACTTGCTCTCTTAAAAACTTTCTCTGCTTCAAATTCTCGAAAATCTGCTTTTGCTCAGCAGATAACTCACTCACCAAAATTCCACCCTCAAATTGTTTTAACGGATTCTTAAAACTCTTAACATATTCTTTTGCCCCAGGCTTTGCAGTAAACACCATCTCGCCATCCTTTTTAATATCAACTAAACCTTCTCTTTTAACAATTCCCAGAGCAGAACCAACTTCATCCTTAGGAATTTTTAGCTCTGACATCTTCTTAGAACCGCCATCAAGTTCTCTTAAAAGTTTAATTTCTGGAAAATCCCCAGACTTAAACTTTTCTCCAAGCTTATCTAAAACAACTTCCTTCTGCTCAGACTTTTCAATTTCAACCAATTTATTAGCTTCCAGCATCAAAACCGCCTTATTAATCTCAGGAGCCGAAAGCTTAGTTTTCTTCTCAATTTCACTAACTTGAAGGCCAGCTAAAGGCAAAACTTTCCTCTCCAAAGTATGCAAAGAATAAATTCTCTTTTTTAATGAATCCATATTATAAAGAAAATAAAATTTTAAATGTTTAAAAAGTTTTGTCTAACTTT
>CAZLRR010000039.1:0-6297 GCA_964562045.1 uncultured Methanosarcinales archaeon | reverse complement strand
AAATCACTGTATTGTAAGTTTTGAACGAAGTGAAAAACGTCAAGACTGGGATTTGAACCCAGAATCCACAGGGGACTACCTTTCCAGGGTAGCGCAATACCGAGTTATGCGATCTTGACTTTAAGAAAGATATTAAAAAGAGTTTAGTTTGTTTTAAAAACCTTTCCCCAAGCAAGAGTTTAACACAAGTTTTAAATAGAAAAACACTCCCCAATTATTTATGAAACTAATACCAAATTATTCGTATGAATTTAATTGCATCTTAAATGATGGATACACTGAAACTGAGCAAATTAAAAACTTTGCATCTTTGCTCTCAGACAAAGATAGGTTCTTGCCCTTTCTAGATTTACTTGAAAAAAACGCTGAATTCATAGAAGAGAGGATGGGCTCAAAACTTCCCGAGGAAAAAGAATTTTTCGTAGTAAGAGCTGAAAAATTCAAATCCTTTTCTGAGCCAATAACAATTGAATACTCTTTATTGCCTGAAGAAATGATTTTATTCTTGTTAAAGGAATTGGTAAAAATTTCTCTCAACATAAGATTTCCAGATGAACAAATAAGAGAACAATACATAAATTCATTTGTAGAATACATTGCAATCAATGGTGACTTTGGAAATATTGACTTTGTAAAATTTGGTAAAAATCTTCATGATGAAAGTAAGAAAAATTATCCAGATTACGAATTTAGAGATATAGACTTTTCCAAAAAAACTCTAAAACAATATGTAGAAGAAATGTTTGATGAAAATGCTTGATCCTATTGTTTTTAACTTATTTGGATTTTCCATTCGGTGGTATGGAATAGTTTATACTCTTGGATTTTTATTTGGCTATTTTTTCATACTCCATTTTTCAAAATATTTCAAATTTGATAAAAATAAAATAGAAACCATTTTTCTATGGACAATGATTTTCTCAGTTCTTGGAGGAAGACTCTTTTACATACTATTTTATAACTTTGATTTTTACTTCTCAAATCCAGTAAAATTACTTGCAGTTTGGGAAGGTGGAATGAGCATTCACGGAGGAATACTTGGAGCTTTTTTATCTCTATCTTATTTCTCAAAAAAATATAAAATCAACAAATATAGCCTTCTTGATTTATTTGTTTTGCCCGCCAGTTTTATGTTAGCTATAGGAAGATTTGCAAACTTTGTAAACCAAGAACTTGTTGGAAAAATTACAGACAAAGGTTTTGGTGTAGTATTTCCTAAGATAGACAATTTTCCCAGACACCCAAGTGTTTTATATGAGTCATTAAACGATTTTTTAATATTTCAAGTAAACTTATATTTATTCTTTTTCCAAAAACTAAAGGCTGGAACACTAACCGCAATTTTTCTAATATGGTACAATTTCGGAAGGTTCTTTATAGACTTTTTTAGAATGCCAACAATAGATTTGGGCGTCATTTCTATGGGTCAACTTTTATGTTTAATTTTTGGAAGCTATGGGATTTGGATGCTAATTAAAATCCAAAAACACAGTAAAATTAAAACTCATTAACACTATAATCATTATCTTTTTCCATAAAATTTTTCTTAAAATAATATACTACAAAAATTAAAATTCCCGAGACATAAAAAATAGTTAAGTAAAGTAATCTTAAATACTCAACACACTTTTGCATAACTCTAAAAAAATTGTCCAAAGGTTCAACTTTTTCTATAAGAACTAATTTGTAATTATTTTGTTCTTTTAACTCTTGTGGATTATCCGTAATATAAGTTCTAAGGTTTGTATTTGGTCCAGACTTATACTCGTAAATTGTTTTAGTTACAGGCTCATAAAAGTTGCTTCCCAAATCAACATAAAAAATACTCTCATCATTTTCCGAATAAATTGTCTTATAATTTCTTAAAGAAATATGCTCAGGGCCAGAATCAAAACTTTCAACTTTTAAAAATTCAAGATTTTCTCTCTTTGGATTAATTTCACTTAAAGCACTAATTTCAAATTCCTTCCCATCAAATTCATAAGAATAAATTTTTTCTGGTTTTGCTTTCTTAATAAATTCGGTTTCAGCCACTAAAAACTTAGAATATTCAGTTTCATCAATAATTGGTCCAATATTCCCTTCAACAAAAATTTCACCAAGTTCTTCGCTAGTTATACTAACATCCTTTCCAATAATTTTCTCATCAATAGATAAAAATTCCTTATCAACTGGAATAATAAATGCATAAGATTTTCCAATATTTTTATCATATTTAGGAATCACTTTCACTGAATCTTTAAATGTATAAATAAGGTTTTGCTTTTCTGAATCAAACTCAAAAAGCAAATATAAATTATAACTCGAAAAGTTCGAAAAATGAATATTTTTGTCCGAAAACAAAATTGCTTTTCCTACAATATTATTTGCTTCATCTCTCCCCTCAAAAACCTCAATAGTATAACTATCCTTAAGAAGAGAAAGTCTTGTGTACTCACCATTTTCTAATTTTGATGTGATTTCACCTTTCAGAGCAAAATACTCGGTACTTACAGTACTCCAAAAAAACATTCCCATATAAATGATAAAAAACATTAAAACTATCAAAAGTAGTAATTTATTAAAATAAAATTTATACTTATCGTATCGAAAAAGCATCAAACTCAGACTAACAAGCCCAACAATTACAAGTCCCGTAAATTCCCATAATAAAATTCCGGACTCTATCGTTTCTGATTGTGAAAAAATAGAGTCTGTATAAATATCAACTCCTCGCACTTGATTCTTTGGCATGTCAATGTTAATAGGATTTGAAATGCTTGGCATAGCAATTATTGCAACATACAATATAAAAGAAAGCAAAAATAAAATTGCAAAACTTTTTTGAATATTAACTTTTTTCCCGCTAATGCTTTTATATAAAAAATAGAATGGAAAAGCAAGAAGCGAGTAAAACAAAATCAAATTTAAAACATCAATTATTATTATACTTATTGTAAAAAACCAGTCTCCTCCAACTTTTGCTAAATCATTTCCAAACTGAGAAAATTCTATTTCTGCAATATTTGCAAAATCAAAAATCGGCAGGTGATTTCGCCCCTCTGCATTTAAGGCTTCAAAGTATAAAGTATTTTCAGTTCCAATTGTATAAGGAATAAGATAAACTCCTCCGTCTACTAGCATATGAAGCGCAAGAATAAATGAGATACCAATAAATAATTTTTTCTTATCTGCAAAAGTTTCAAGAAGATTCAAATAAAACTGATTTCCCGAATTTGAAACATTTGACAAATAATTAGAGAGCTTCGTCTCAGTATGATTTTTAACATATTTTAACAAATAATAAACCACTCCAACAACAAGGATTATTGCATCTACTGCTAAAGCAAACCACTCCATAAAAAAATTAAAAATTACCAAACCAAAAAAAATAGCAAATGAGATTAACAGAGCTTGTTCAATTAAATATTTTTTCCAACCTTCTTTAATATTAAAACTTCCAATAAAAGATTTGTCTCTAACACTGTTATTTAAAAGAAGCCCAACACATAAAATCAAAGTAAGCAAAATTCCTATTAAGAAAGTAATTTGCAAGAATTCTGTCGCAGAAAGTTTATCCACAATAATATTTTCAAAATCAATAAAAAGTTTTAGAAAAGAATCAAAAATAACATAAGAATCAGGAATTGCATTATTAACACTTATATTCCTAATATATAACAAAATAGATTTTGGAATAGTAAAAAGAGAAAATGCAATAATAAAACTTAAATCATACCCTCTTAACTTCTCGCCTATAAATATCCTTGAAATACTTGCTTTGTAAAATATATACCCAATAATTGCCCAAGAAAGAATTTTCTTGAAAAAATCTAAATCTCCAGATAAGAAATTCATAAAATCAAACACATTAAGAAGTATAAAAAGTAGCAATATGATAGAAATTGCAATTTTCTTTGAAAGGTTCTCTTTCAGATTCATATTTTATCTTGAGTGAAAAATGTTTATAAAGTTTCTTCATCACTTGTTTTTTATGCATAATCGAAATCTCGAGATAATTGAAGAAGAAAAAAAGGCAGTTTTTTTTGTAAATGTTGTCCTTATTCTTTATGTTATTATTTCAATATTTTTTTCAATTTCATTAAAATATTTTTTTTATATTAATTTAATTTTAACTTTAATTTTATCATACATATACTTTAAAACTTCAAAAAAGGTCTCAAAAGCGCTTATTTTGACTAACATGTTTATCTTGTTTTTCTTTTTATCTCCGGTATTTTTTTCATTCTTGCACGATTTATTTGGTTCAAAAAGTTATATTATAATTTTGCTTTATAACATTTTTATTGCGAGCATATTTTTATTTTTTTCAGGATTTTTTCATGAGCTTTTTACAGGGATTAAAAATTTCAAATTTAAACTTTTATTGCTTGTTGCTTTAATTGGATTTGGAACTGGATTTTTGTTTTGGATAATAAAAGAGCCCGTGCCCGAGGTTATTCTAAATGTAGGTTCTGGTAGTATTATTTTTTCGACACTCTCGGTTGCTTTGGGTTCACTAATTGTTGCACTCTCTGAACAGATTATTTTTGTAGGATTTTTATATAATTCATACAAAAGATTAGTTTCAAAAAAAACGGCATTTTATCAAGTTAGCACGATTTTCGTTCTTTTTCATTTTTTAAGAATTGAGAGTTTACTTGCTTTTTACAAGTTGAATTTTGGAATGTTTCACATTATATTCATTGTATTATATTACTTATTTTTGTTCTTTTTTATGAGAATAGCACTTTATCTTTATACTTTCAAAGGAAAAAAATATTCGGGGAATTTTGTTTATCCAGTAGTTTTGCATGCAATGGCAGACTTTACTTTATTTTTTTTGTATTTATTTTAAGATTTGAGATTAATCAACTCTTCCATAAATGTCGTCATATCTTTTAATATCGTCTTCATCAAATCCATCTCCAGTCTGAACTTCGATGATTTCTGCAACTTCTGAAGTTTCATTTGCGATTCTGTGTTTTGAACCTCTGGGAATTTTGTAATGATTACCATATTTTGCCATGAATTTTTTTTCGTCAATAAAAATTGTCGGGTTTCCTTTAACAATAATCCAGTCTTCGTCTCTATGTTCATGAGATTGAAGTGATAATTGTTCATTAGGTTTTACTGTTAGAATTTTCACTTTTGTATGTGCTTTATCAATAAGATTTTCGAACGTTCCCCATGGCCTGATTTCTTTGTAGTTTTGTTCCATGTTACTTTTTGGATTTTTGCTTTTATAAGTGTTGCGGAATACAAATTTTTATATATTAGAACTGGGTGGCAGAGTTATGAAAAAGATTTTAGTTTTAGGTGGAGCAGGATATATTGGAAGTGTGGCCACAAAAATGCTTTGTGATGAAGGTTACAACGTTACAGTTTTGGATAATTTGTCAAAAGGAGTTAGAGAATTAGTAGATAAAAGAGCAAAATTCATCCAAGCAGATTTGCTTGATAAAGAAGCGCTAGATGTAGTTTTCCAAGAAGGTTTTGACGGCGTTATGCATTTTGCTGCTCTAAAAGCTGCGGGAGAGTCAATGGAAAAACCTGAACTTTATTCTAATAACATAATTGGTTCGATTAATGTTTTGAATGCTATGGTAAAACATAATGTCAAAAAATTAATATTCTCATCAAGTGCGGCAGTTTATGGAAATCCTCAAAAAGATTATATTGATGAAGAACATCCACTTGAACCAATAAATTATTATGGTTTTACAAAACTTGAAATGGAGAGAATCATGAAATGGTATTCAGAATTAAAAGGAATTTCTTGTGTTGCTCTAAGATATTTTAACGTTGCAGGTGATGGGGGTCTAAAATATGCGGATCCGAACGCGCAAAATATTTTCCCAATCATTGCTGAGGCCATAACTGGAAAAAGAGAAAAAGTAGTAGTTTTTGGAGATGATTACGAAACAAGAGATGGAACAGGAATAAGAGATTATATTCACGTAATAGATTTAGTTAAAGCGCACATCAAAGCACTTGAACTAGATTGCAGTTTTGAAGCAATTAATTTGGGAACTAAAACTGGACAAACAGTTTTAGAGCTTATTGATGAATTTTCAAAAGCCTCTCAAAAAGAAGTTCCTCACGAAATTGGTCCTAGAAGGGCTGGAGATCCGGGATGTTTGATTGCACTCTCAGATAAAGCAAATAATTTATTGGGTTGGAAAGCTGAACTTGGCCTTAAAGAAATGGTTGGGAGTACTTGGGACGCATACAATAAATAACACAGCAAAACTCAAACTTTCACTGAAGTTATGCGTTTTTACTTTTTGTGTTTGAAATAATCTCAAATTATAAGAA
>CAZLRR010000038.1:0-6373 GCA_964562045.1 uncultured Methanosarcinales archaeon | reverse complement strand
TAAACTCAATCACCTTTCTTCTATCTTCAAACTCTTTCTTACTCATCTAAAACTATTACAACAAATGAATTTTATAAATTTATCTTCTCAAGTAATTCTTTTGCAGCTTTGAATATGTTATTTAAATCTTGAAAGTGAATTTCTCCTATTCTAAGTTCTGGTTCAGTCTTTTCTTTTTTTCTTATTGAAAATACAATCTCATCTCCAAATAAATAGTATATTTTTCCAATTTTCATTTCAGATTCATAAATTAAATATTTGTTAAATTTCTTTTTTTTGAGTTCTTTTGTTTCATCTTCTTTTAATTTGAATTCAGGATATTTTTTTTGTATTTTTCTAAGTAATATATTATAATCCTGTTCTGTAATTTCTTTTACCATATTATTTTTAGAATTTAGTTTTATATAAACCTAACCAAAACATAACTAAATACCAAAAGATACCAAATAATATGAAAACATACAAATTAATTTAAGACTTCCTGAAAATATGGTTGAAAAACTCAAAGAAAATGAGCAGCAATATGGATTTACAAACAATCAAGACTATATCAAAGAAATTAAAAAGAGAGAATTATACTCTGACCCAGAATTAACTCAAGAAGAAATTAAAGAATTAAATGAAGAACTTGAAAAAGCTAAAAAACATGGTAAAAGAATGACTTTAAGAGAGATTAAGAAAAAATATAAATAGAATTATTTCAATTTAATATGTTCTCTTTTATTATTTAAAATATCATAAAAAACCCCTTTTTTCACTTTGTTTAATTTTTCAATCTCTTTTGTTGTAAAAAATTTTAAATCTAATTTAAATAATATTCTTAATGGATTAAATAAAGATTTTATTTCAGGAACTTCTTCATCTGTTATAACTAAAATGTCTAAATCTGAATCTTTTTTTGTATTTTTCTTAACATATGATCCATATAAATAAACTTCTGAGTTATAAATTGTTGAAATTACTAAATCTAATGTATCTAGTTGTGTTTTAGAAAAAATATTTTCTAATCTGAATCTATAAATAATAGGTTTTAATATTTCTAAGTATATTTCAATAATTTCATACAATTTAAATCTGCCTTCTTCTTGAATTTTTAGGATAGGTTTTAATTGGTTTAAAGTATCAAAACAAACTTGTTTATTTAAATCTGAACTTTTTGTAATCATTGTTAGACTTGCTTGTTTTAAGTTAATAATTTCATTTAAAATAATTAGTTTATTTTTACTTAATGGTAATATTTTAGTAATCATTTTAGCTTTCAAATACCTCTTCAAGTTTTTTATAGATTTTTAAGTTTTCTTCTATTATTTCTTTTTGTTCTTCTGGGTCATTTAACATAGTTTGATATCCATCATAATGTGCTTTATTTCTTAATTCTCTTAAATTATCTATTTTTTGATAAGTTTCATTATTAATTATTTTTTCTTGGAAGAGTCTATAATAGCAACAATTGCTTTTTTTTGCTCTAATTCCAATTTTTTTTAACAATATTGCATTTGAGATTAATTGAATTGCTGTAAATAAATCATCAATAAGTGAATTAATAAATTCTTCATCTTCTTTTAATTTATTTATTTTTTTGATATATGTTAATGAATATAAATAGTTACTTAGTGGTTCTTCGGGACTTTTTTTATTTTCATAGTCTTTTTCTGTGCAGCTTTTTATTATTTTAATGTCAGTCATTTTACTTACGTATGTAAGTGTTTTTACTTATTTATAAATTTATCTATTATTTAAGAGATTTCCAATCCATTTATAAATACCTCAAACTTAATATAAATAATGTCAAAAGAAAAGTTCAAAGTTTATGAAGGTGTATTTGATCAATACACTATTGGAATTCTAGAAAATCTAAAACGAAGAAAATACTATGACGAACTTGGAAAACCAATTAAAATGGGAAAAGAAGCTGTAGTTTACTCAGCAAAAAAAGATTACGAAACTCGGGCAATAAAACTCTACAGAGTAACTTCTGCAAACTTTAAAAAAATATCTGAATATATTCAAAGAGATTTCAGATTCAAAAACGTAAAAGGAAATGTTCGAAAAGCTATAATGATGTGGGTTTCAAAAGAATTTCGAAATCTTCTTCTCTGCCACAAAGCTGGAATGAATGTTCCAATTCCATACAAATTCATGGAAAATGTTCTAATTATGGAATACATCGATGGGGGAATGCTAAAAGATACAAAAATAGAAAACCCGAAAGAATTCTTCCACTTATTACTCGAACAACTCTATTTAATGAAAAACGAAGCAAAACTAATCCACGGAGATCTTTCAGAATTCAACATTTTAGTAAGAGATCAAGTGCCAGTAATAATTGACTTAGGCCAAGCAATGACAATAAAAAACGAGGATGATTTTAATAATTTAAAAGACTTATATGAGCGAGACATAAAAATAGTTGTAAACTACTTCAATAGGATTTACAATCTAAAAATAACCGAAGAAGAAGTATTTGCCTTTTTAGAAAAGAAGGATTAAACAATCTTAATTCCTTCTTTTAAAATATTTTCATGTAATTTATTTCCTTTTTCAAATTTTTCAAAACAATGAAATTCAACTTTAATTCCTTTTATTTCATATTTATATTGCAATTCAGATAACTCTATTTTAGGTAAAACTGCAATGTCAATGTCTGAATCTGTTCTTGACGTTCCTCTAGCAAATGAACCAAATAAATATACTTCATTAACTTCTTTTTGTTCTAAATCTTGTAATATGTCTTTAATTGCTAAATAGGTATTTAGGGGCATAAGTTTGAATTTGGCTTTTTCTTTCTTTAGAATTTCAATTATTTCATTAGTTTCATCATTTTCAAAATTTAGTTCATATTTTGTTTTATTTTTTTTAAGAATATTATAAGTTAATAAAGTCTTTAATCCCGAATATAATAAATTATTTGAAAAGTTTGTTTTTTCTTTTAATTCGTTAATTCCTTTACTTAAGTTTGGCGTTTCTAAAAAGTAATAGATTAATTTAGTTGCTTGGTTGCTTTTTAGGATGTTGGTTATCATCTTTTTTGTCCTCCATTAATTTGTCTATTAGCTCTAAAAATTTGTCTTTAATATTAATTAAGAATTCTTTAGTTTCATCTTTATTTATATCTTGGGAGTTTGGGTGTGTCATATAATTGACTTTATGTCTTAAATTTTTTCCCTTATACAATAAATTCCCGGGTAATTGTTCAAAATTAACTTTTCGATATGCAATATTTAGTAAATTGGCAATTTCTTTTTTGTTATATAAAACATGAAGTGCGTGAATTATTTGTGAGTGTGATTCATAATTATGTGGTTTTAAATTATGTTTTTCTGCAAGCAATATTAAGGTTTTATAATACATAACATAGTATCCAGAAATAATTGTCCAAGGATATCTTGCATTTTCTTCTAAAAGTTTACAAGTTTTAGTTGTTTCTTCTAGCATTGATATATATTTATCAATTAATTTTTCTTTTTCTTCTTCTGAGATTAAACAATCTTCCCAATATGGATCAAGTTCTACCATATATTTATTTGTTTTCAATAATTTATAAATTTTTCTCATTTTTGAGAATTTTTTTAACTTTCTTTATAAATAATTCTCGATTTTGAGAAAAATTATTCTCAAAACAAAAAAAGATTTAAACAAATCCAATCAACAAAACAATTCCCAAAACAAAAAGAGGTCTATCAAATAGTTCCTCAAAATAATCTCTACTATCATCTTTAAAAGTATCAACTTTTTCATCAAAATTCTGCTCTTTCTCAAGATATAAATTTAAATCAGCATAACTCAGAGCGTAATTTGAATACAAAATACTTGCGCCAATATCTCCAGTTTCAAGAAGTTGCTTGGAATATTCATAATAAATATAAGGAATTAAAGGAAAATCTCCGTTTGAATTCATTGGAATTCTAGTTTCTGTGAAATTTACTAGAAGCTCTGCAAACTGCTCAGAATCATTTTGAGTAATATCAATAGAATTTAAAACTGAATTAATTCTCGCATTAAGTTCTAATCCATCATAAATACATAAATACTTATCTCCCGAATTCTCTCCCAAAGCAATCTGTTTATTTATCTCCTCATTAAAAGCAAAGAAACTATAACTCTTCAAAAGTTCAGACTTAATCAAAATCTCATGATTAATTTTTGTGCAAGCTTCATATGCTTCCAACGGATTAACATTAACTTTCTCTCCATCATGAATAATTAACTCTTCCCACTCTGAAACTGTATTCAATCTCTCAAGAGAATAAGCATAAGTTTGCGCTGCCAAAATATTTGAAATCTCTTGGCTACTCACATTCTCAGAAATATTTCCTTTTGTGAAATTGGAAATTACCTCTCCTAAATCTGGAAGAGTTGCTTCCCCATAATTATCAATAAACTCCAAAGACTCCTCAACACGATTATTCAAAACTAAATAAACATAAAAATCATTAATCGTTAAAACATTTTTCATCAAATAATCTTCGCTCACAATCTCTGATTTTTTTGACTTTGCATCTTCTTCAACTTCAAAAATTTTCTCTTCAATCTCACTAACACTCAAATTCTCATTTAAAACTTTTAAAATTCTCAAATTAATATTTGCATTATAACAAAAACTTCCCGAAGAATAATAATTTCCACTCTTTGCAGCCAGTTTTGAATTATTCAAACTATCCTCTGCTTGGACTTTGTAATTATAATTTTTAGACTCATTTGTAATATTTTTAAACCCGGAAATTTCAGACATTAAACTTTCTGCACGAGAACACAAATTCTCAGAGAGTTGTTTCATCACATCTTCAAAACTTCCCTTCTCAAAATCAACTTCTGGCAATTTATAATCTTCTTTTGCAAAGTAATTATATACTTCAACAATATCAAGAGTTTTAACCACATTAATTGACAAGTTATCCAAATTTTCTTGCGTAAAAACAGGAACAATAATTGTTTCAAAACCATATCTTTGAGCAGTTTGAGCTTTCTCTCTAACTCCTCCTACATTTCCAATAATTCCTCCAGAAGATAAAGATCCAGTAATTACCGTATCATCTCCAATTTCTTCTCCGTTTAAAGTCTTAGCAACCAAAACTGCAATTGCAGAACTTGCACTTGGCCCTTTTAAAACTAGTGAAGTTCCTGAAAACTCATAATAAAAATCGTACTTTTCACAAGGTAATTGGAAAAGATTACAAGCTATTTTTTGAGAATTAACTATTGAGACTTGGGTATCAATTTCCTGAAGCGAATTTTGATTAACATAAACCTCTCCAGTTCCATTTTTAACTTGGAGTGTTAAATCAATAATTGAACCATCTTTAACTTCTCCTTCTGAACCAGTTGAGACTGCCAGAAGTGAAATAGTATTTTCAAGTTCTATTGGATTTTGATTTGTAGAAACTTGATTTGCATAAAATAATCCCCACAAAAGAAAAACAATCAAAATCGATTTAATAATATAACTTCTAGTTTTATTATTCTGATTTTTGATAGTTTTTTTCTCTGAATTCTTTTTAGTACTCTTTGACATAACTAGAAATAGAAATTAGTTTTAATAAAACTTTGTTTTTACTTACTTATATTTATTTAAAAACTTTCACATACTCTCTAAAGCTTTAACAATTCTATCAACTTCATCTTTTGGAAGTTTAGGTTTTTTCTCGTTTTTCTCAGTTAAAAGCTTCTCAACTTTGTAATTTAAAATTGCCATAGCAACCCACATTTGCGCTTTGGACTTATCTTTTGCAAGAGAAATTGCATAATCAAATTCCTTAGTTTCATTAATCAAGTTTCCCAAATGCTTATTTATAAGCAAATCAAGCTCTCCTCTCCACATATTATCTGTCATAAAATAATGTGGACTTAAAACTTTATAAAGTTTTTCAAAAGTTTGTCTTTTGGAGGTGACGAATTACGACAAGTTTATAAATATTGAACACTTTTATTTTAATACAATGTCAAAAGAGACTAAAATTATCAGCTTATTTACAACTCTTGTAATTGTTGTAGGTATTATGGCTTTAGTGATTATCTCTTCAGATTTTTTCCCAACAAAAAATTTGGAAGAAGTATCTGTAGAAGAAATAACTCTTAGCTCTGGAAATACAATTCAGCAAATTCCAGTTTCTGGAAAAACTACAAATCCAGAAAATATTGAGTTAATTCACAAATTAAATTATCAGGTTCCACATAAAATTGACGAAAATTCAGTTTTTGTAACTTCAAACGGTCAAATGTATCATATGCCTGAGAGTGGTTTTGTAAAATATGGTGAAGGAATTATTGTAGTTGAACAAGGTTATGCAATGATTTGGAGAAAAGATTAATTTTTTAAATTTTTATTCCTTGGAATACCCCAACTTTTAAGTTGGGGATGAAATGTATATTCTAA
>CAZLRR010000037.1:0-6611 GCA_964562045.1 uncultured Methanosarcinales archaeon | reverse complement strand
AGATTACTTGATTTACCATTCTTAAAATATAACTCATCACCAATTATAGCCTCAACATTATCAGAATTAACAGACCCAGAACTTTGTTGTTCAACGTCAGCAAAAACTTCAGAAGAGAAACTCCCAAACCAATTCTGGAATCCAACTACGGCAACAACTGCAACAACTAAAAGTAGAGCAATTGCAACAACAGGACTTATTGCCTTTTTCATATTCAAAAAATAAATATAAGTCCTTAAAAAGGTTTGTAATCTAAATAAGTAATCACTTATAACTTACTCCAAACTGAGCAAAACACTTATTAATTCCACCACTCTGCATCAAGCTCTCCATTTCATCATAATAATCAATAAAAGCATCAGAAGTCTCAATCCCTTTCTTATCAGCCAAAAATGTAAACACAATAGTATTCTGATTAACATCAGGCACCCAATCTTCGATCTCCATAATTCCCCTAAGCTCAGAATCTGGACCTAGATATAACAAACTCAAATTATAAGCAATACCTTCCCCTTTCAAAAGTTCAAGACTTGAAGGCAAAAACTCTTCTTGTGGATAAATCACTTCACTAATAAAATCATACTCCTCATTTTCAATCGTCAAATAAATCTGTCCGTTCCTAAAATCCGGATCAGTAGGACAACTTCCGCCCTGATAAACAAGAGGACTAAACCTAACCTGTCTTTTATCCAAAGAATACTCCTTCAACTCAATCATTCTCAAAACACTACTCGTATCCACCAAACCCTCTTCGCTTAAAAGACTATTATCAGAATCAATCCTCTCAGCAACACCATGATATCCTTCTCTCTCTCCATAAACTTTCGCATTCACACAAAAAGGCATCTTAGTATCAAGAATAGGATTTCGATAAGAATCTCTTGTAGTCTCACCAAGATTACACTCCAAATTCATACACTCAAAATTCACATTCACACCAGAAAGTCTATTACTCGAATAATCCTCAGCAACAAAAAGCTGCGGATAAGTTCTTGATTCATTACTACAATAATCTTCCTCTGTAAAAGTCATAGTCTGTGTGCTTGGAATCGGTGTTCCAGTATTACTCCTAGGCTCATTTTGCTCAATATATACTCTAAGCGGAAACTGAAAAACAAAATTATCCTCACTATCATCACTATAATCTGTAAGCCTTACAAGCAAATCATAATCAAGAGTATACAAATGATGCATAATCTGAACACACGGAACCGGAACCTCATAAATCTCTCCTCTTCCAAACTCCATATCCATCGACTTCACAATATTTCCAGAACTTGGTGTTACTTCAAAATCCCTAAAATAATACGAATTAAAATATCCCGTTTTCCCCGTAAACTCCTGACTTGGCATAAATACAGACACATCATAATCTCTAAAACTCCTCTTCGTATCATCTAAATAAAAATTATACTGTTTATCATAAAAAGTCTTAACACTCTCCTTTGTAGATTCATCTAATCCATCATACCTCCACTCAATCGGACGTGTTCCTTCAAAATACAAATACCTAAAATTATTATTATTCAAACTAGCAAGATTCTTCTTAAGTTGCGGAATAGTCCAAACCTTTTTTCCACAAGTTAAAAAAATTCCCTCTGATGGCATAGACTCAGGATCACTATAATCATTAGAAGTATAAATCTGATCCAAAATTAACTCCTCCAAAAAATAATAACTCGACTCAACATTATAAACCTGAATTGCAAGCTCATACAAATCTCCAAGAGGCAAATCATCAAGTTTCACGTAATAATCTTCAACAAAAAGAACTTCCTCAGTATTTTTAACATTAAATTTTACTGGAAGCTCTGAATCAATCACAACATTTTTATCATTAATTTCCACATCAATTTCAAACTCATCCTCAACAGGAAAATCATATTCATAAGTTTCCTCCAAAGCTTTAAGATTACTTTTTATACACGAATAAGAACTATTTTTAATAAATCTCTCAAGCTGGTCCTGCATAGAATCAATAGTTGGATAACCTCCTCTATCAGCATCCCAAGTTGGAACTTTCACACCCAAATCAATATGCTGTCTTGGATCAAGTTTTTGCTGAGCAGAAAGATAAATATAACCTCCCTGTTGACCCAAAAGATAAGCCCCAGTTTTCGCATTATCCGAAATACACTCAGTAATAACTTCTGAAACTTGATTCTTTGCTCTCGTATCACTTGAAACAAAAATCTCAAACTTACTATTCACAAAAAAAAATGCAACCGCCAAAACAATGATTGCCCCAATAACTACAAAAACCGACACTTGTGATTTACTCTTTAACATTTTATCAAAACCTCCGTATTAATTACCTTTCTCTTACCTCTGCACGCATGATAAGTCGAAATATCCCTTACTACTGGAAAAATCTCAACACTAGAATCCCTAATTGGAACTCTAATCTCCATACTATCCTTAATCTCAATTTTATTTTTAAGAGAATCAACTGGTTCATCATTAACCTGATAATAAATAAGTTTTTCTCCCTTATTCTCCAAGATAGCTTTCAAATTCTTACCATCCTTACACTGATTTTTCACATTAAATTCAACAAACTCACAAGAAGGATTATCCGGCTTATAAACATAATCAACTATTAAAAACAAAAACACTGACATCACAAAAGAAATCATTATCAATACTAAAATATGTGAATGCAGAGATTTTTTAGATAGTCGCATAAAAAAATACACTAATGAAACATTTTAAGACTTTGTCATTTAGTAAAAGGGATAAATATCATATAATAAAAAAATAATAAGAAAAACTCTAACTATCAACACAATATCCTGATTGACAAACCATATTCTCACCACACGCTGTCCCATCATCTTTTGACTGATATCGAGTTCCAATACTTGCGCTAATAGTACAAGCAGCATCTTTTGTTGCAACTTGAGTTCCACCATTAAAACAATACTTAACATTTCCATCAGAAACCTCAAAAATTGCCAAATCAGTTCTCGGATTAGCTATGCCTCCAACTCCAACATCAGGATTTGTTAAACACGAAGTAATATAATACTTATTTCCCTCAATCCCTGCATCTTCACAAACCGAAACCCTGTCCAAATCAGAATTTTTCTCAATCACAGTATTTTTCGCCAAAGGAGAAGAAAACAAAGGAGGAAAAGGATTATCTCCCACATTACTACTCACTAAATTACATCTATCTCCACGCTTCATAGTCTCCTGAGTCCATTCATATCTTTCACAAAAATCACCAGTATCAGAACAATAACTTTTCGAGGCATAAACATCACTCGGCTCATCAACAACTGGCCAATCTAATAACTCTCTAAAATCCTCAAATGTACTTGCAGTCCAAAAATCCTCACACAAAAACAAAGGAGTAGGCTCACTATAAATTATATTTCCATCATCATCTTCCTCTGAAATTATTGGTGGCATAGGATAAACTCCCGCACCAGAATTCAAATCCACAAAACCAAGCATAAATTTAACTCCCGGAAAAGCCTCCAATTCTAAATCATAAGTAAATATATTTTCCAAGTCACAAAACTTACACTTACCTGCCTCTGCGTGAAGTGAAAGCTCAACACTCTCTCCAGAACCCAAAACAAAAGTTTCAATATCCTTTGTTCCAGATGTTGTAACACTATCAATATTATTCTCAACTTCAGGAAAAGTCCCCTTACAAGTTGCAGTCAATCTACCTTTAAACAAAGAAGTTATATCTGTGCCATACTCATCCCACAAAATATTATTTATATAATCAAAATCAGTATCAAAAAGACATGCATAAACTTCGGCATCAATAGCCTTTTCACCATTAAAAATATTTTCAACCGCCGACTTTGTAGAAATATCATAATCACGAACCTTTTTCAAATCACAACAAGTACCAACCCCACCAATTACAGTCTCAATATCATCTCCCAAAAAATAAGAAAATTCATTTCCTGGTCCCAAACAACCTGCGGGCACAATATTAAAACGATAAGGCGTAATCACAGAACCCGCACCGGGATTATTAGAATTTACAACCTCAACTGTAATCTGAGTAAAATCAGTTAAACCTGAAAAAGTATATTCGTTACCTGAAACAGAAACCACTTTCCCATTTTCTTTCCAAACCGCAGTATATCTATCTTCATCAAATAAACAACTCTCCTTAAGCCTCACACTACCACTTCCTGAATTTAAAGAAAATCCATAAACCTCGTGATACTCCTCAGAATTAACTTTCTCAAAAATCTTATCTTGAAACTCAAAATCAATAGGAAAATTATCTTTATCTTCATTCTCAAACACAAAACAACCCTTTGCATCCCCATTATTTTCATTATCCGAAAGACCCGTAGTAAAAACCAAATCATATTCCCGCTTAGCCTCACCATCAGTCACAACAATAGGTACCTCAAATCTTCCCCGACTCGTTGATTTAAAATTCACAGAACCTCCAGAACTCAACTCAAAATTATAATTATTCGCATTAACAACTTTGCCCTCAAAATAAAAATTATAATTATCAATAAACTCTGGATCATAAAAATACTCAGTCAACTCCAACTCAAGATTTTCATTTTCTACAACATAAAAAACAATATCATTTCCCTCAACAATAATTGATTCATCACTCGCATCAACTAAAGGCGCATGATTAACATAACCAAAATTCAAAACAAAAGGCCTATTCAAAATCTTACTATACTCATCCTCAATAGAATAAATATAAGACTTATAAGAATCAACATTCTCTTCATTAACTAACTCAACTCTTTTAAGTTTAAATCCCGAATCAGCAAACTTTATACTCGAAGAAACCTCCCCCAAATCTCCTGCATCAGTTAAATCTAAACTTCTATTTGCAACCTTTTTATTAAGTAAAAACCTTGAAATTCTAAGAAGCTCAGAAAATCTTATTGGTACATCAACATATCCTCCAGGATAAGAAGTCACAAAATCTTCCTTCATAATTCTAATCGGGAAATTAAGCTGTGCCGTAACTTTTTCCTTATCCTGAAAATAAACTTTAGAAGAAATAGACTTATTCAAATTAATAACCTGAGGAAGATTTGAAGCACCCAAAAGTTTTCCCAAACCAGAAGAAACATCCTCTTTAAACTCAACCTCAAATCCAGAATCAGTAACTTTAGTAATTTCTCCAACTACAGACTCATTTTCACTAAAACCAACATAGTCCCCAACATCAGCGTCAAAACCAGAAACTATAATTTTACCCGAAGCCAAATCACTCTTATCAATTACCTTTCCAACACTATCCAAAAACAAAACATCATAACCTTTCTCTTCATACTCTGACAAATCAACACACTCCATAAAATTCTCCATCATAAACTTTTCTATATCTTTATCAACTCTGTGAGTTCCATACTTTATAGACTCAGAATCAAGAGCAACAAATGGCGAATATACGATATAATCGCTATGTATAAGACTTCTCTCATAAAAATTATTAATACTAAAATTAAAAAGCTCAAGAAATTGAGTATCATAACTCTCCACAGTACCTTTAGTATAATTTTCTCCCTCATCATAAATAAATCCTCCCCGAATTCCCGACAAAATCAAAGCACGTTTCAAACTATGAGACAAACAAAAATCAACTCTATCCTTCACAGGAAAAAGTTTCAAATCCTGTTTTTGAGAAATAGCTTTTTCAACACCTTCTTTGTTCTGAATTTTTCTATCTTCAAAATCCGCAAAAAACAAAAAACTAACCGAGAAAATAATAATCAATGCAATAACAATAAAAATTGAAATTTGACTTTTTCTCGCATTTTTAATCATTTTCTTTTTTTTAAGATTACACCCTTAAACAAGAACATAAGCAAAAACAAAATCAAAACAAACATCGAATACTTCACAATTTTAAACGAACTATCCTCTGCAGATGAAAGTTTAAATTTCACTTGCTCCTCAGAAGTTGTTTTCTTATTAATTGTGAAATTAATTTCTGATTCCTCAGGTTCAACATGCCATGCAATTAGTGGATCTTCTTTAATAATAATAAACTCTTTTGAAGAGATAATTAACTCATCTCTATTCTCCTCTGTTAAAAGCTTAATAACCTCTTTTGGAATTTCCTGCTCTAAAACAAAAGATTTAGTTCTCCCCTCGTTAAATTTTAAAATTACTTGTGTAGCATTTTCATTTGAAACAAACTCCTGAGTAACTTGGACATCTTCCAAAACTAGTTCAGAAGAAGTTTCTGTTTCAATAACTTCTCCATCCCTTACTATCTTTGCAACAAAAACATACTCTCCCTCAATTTTTGGAACATTACATATTTTCTTTTTAAAAATCGTATTATCCTCGAAATTAATATCCATCACACACTCATTGTCAATTAATTTCCCCTGAGAATAAACTTCAAGATTAAAAACATCTCCATTCTCAATCACACCATCATTTAAAATTTCATAAGAAACTTTATTCATTTGTGAACTCTCATCAGCATACAAATAAAGATAACTCAAACTTCCACCCCATATTGCACTACAAGCAAATACAAACGCCAAAACCATTAAAAATAACTTTTTTATCATAAAAATTTCCTCCAAATATATTTTATAAATATTTGTTGACTTTATAGAGTAAATCCTTTTTATCATAGCTTTAAC
>CAZLRR010000036.1:0-6967 GCA_964562045.1 uncultured Methanosarcinales archaeon | reverse complement strand
TCCATCCTAAAACTATAATGATTTCAAAATTTATAAACTTTTAGAAAAATTTAACTTTTATAATAATTAGGAATAAATGTTATAAAATCCAATAATCCAGTAATCCACCCACCTATCATTTGAAAAGTTCTAATTATTTCATTTGGTTTTTCTCTAGTTATAATTTTCCCTTCACCAATTTGCTCTAAGTCCAATGTGGCATTACGATATAAAACCGTTCTCTCACACATACTTGTTTCAAAATCTCCATCATAATTATATCGTGCATAAACTAAGTAATTTTGATCTACTTCAAATGGGAATCCACAATCCCGTTCAAAAACTTTTGTAAGAATTTTCACTTCTTTAAACTCTGTCATATTTTCAGGAGTAGTCCAAACAATAAAAGGCTCAAAAGTATAAAAATATGCATCTCCTTCAACTTCTTCTATTTCTTTTTCTATAACTTTTCCAGCAAAAACCAAATCTGCAGATTTTACCTCAACAGAGGCATTATAAGTTGGAACTTCACATTCACAATAAAATCTTGCATTCGCAATCATAACAAAAAACAAAATTCCAATTGTCAATAGCAAAAATTTTCTCATATCTTTTCTTTGGTTTAATCTTTTATAAAGTTATTTTATTCCAGAAAAAGAATAATATTGCAAAAGTATATGCTACTAAATCTAAAAATAACATAGTTATATAAGATTTTGTTGTGAAATTCCCCAGTTTTAAGTGTGGTGGAAGCGGATACAAAAAGTCAATTCCTTGGACTGTAAACATATCTTCAATTATATGAAGGGTTATTGCCAAATAAAATATTCTTAGTGCTATTGTTAGTGGAACATCTGGAACAGTTATTATTTCTGCAACAATGAAAAATAGTGCAGGTAGATAAAGGGTGTGAGTGATTTTTCTATGCCTGAAAAAGACTTTTGCAAGAACAGTTATTGGCCATGAGAGGTAAAGCGTAAATCTTTCAAACTTTTTTATGTAATTTACTATGGTTATGTCAATATCTGGCAGAAAAGAAATCCAGGCTGTAATTATTGATAAAATTAGAGTAATTTTTAGATTATAATCAAAAATGAAATAGTAAATCCAAAGTGATATTGCAAATGTCCAGGAAATATGATTTCTTTTACGCATTACTAGCTTCAAGTTAATAAGTTTTATAAACTTTTTCTGTTCTGAATTTGTATGATGAAAAAAGGAAATAGAGGACAAATAAACCAAGTTTTTATTTATGCGGTTTCTTTAATTGTTGTGGCTTTTGTTGCTTGGCTGGCGTTTAAGTTTATTTTTGGTTTTACTGGCGCAGCAGAAGATAGACAAGATATTATTTTGTATAATCAACTTGAAACTGATTACAAGTCGGTTTTTACAGAATATGGTTCTCAAAAAGAATTTACATATAAAACAACTCCAGAAGTGAAGTTTGTGTGTTTTGCTCAAGATGGTGTGACTAATCCGGCAGATTCTTGTGAGGGACTTGATGAAAATCTTGGCGTAGAATTTGCGGCAGTTATAGATGCTGATGATAATGTTGCGGTTTTTGGAGCAGATAGAATTTTGCATTCAGATAATATGGGAGATTTTAAAGTTGATGATGAGAATGGATGTATTTGTTTTGAGCCGAAAAATAATAGATTTTCTGTTTTGTTTGAGAATAGAAGAAATGTAGTTTGGATTATGGAGAATTAACTGCTATTTTGCCTAGAAGAATCTCCAGACATCTTGGAGGAATTTTTACTCTACCATAGCCATTTTTCAACTGAGGTAATTTTTCATCAGAGGGCATGACATATGAATGGTTATCCCAATACCTTAAGATATGACCTTTAAATTCTGTTCCGTTTAGATTAAAAACATTTTCTATCATTTTCTTTTCTTCGCCTTCCGTGTTAGGATTTGTTCTCAATGTTAATAAAGGCAAATGTTTTTCATACTGAAATAGGGATTTTATTCCAATTAAACTCATAGATGGATGTGAGTAGCAATCAACACATAAATTATCTGTATATAATTGACTTGGAAGCCGTTTAATAAAAATCAGATCTCCTGGTCTGTATTCTGCTATATCTTCATATTTGTAGTCTGCATCTTCTTGTCTTTGAAGATAACTTCTAACTTTCTGGGGCTCTATGGTTATAATTTCTGCGGGGTCCTTTTCCAAATCAATTCTTGAAGTTTTATCATGATAATTTTCAATGGATAGAATTTGTCCTTCTACATTACGGACTATGCAAAATTGGTTTCTTTGTGATTTGTTCCTATGTGAATCGAGAAAAATTATAGAATAGGGTGGTATTTGCTCTTCAAGCGAAGTTAGTCTTTTCTCGTCTATAAGAGTTTGTGAAAATTGAAGTTTTCTTCTTTTTCTTCTTTCTGTTCTTGGTGTATCCATCCTTTCTTTGTAAGAAGAATTATCCTTAGTTTAAATATGTTGTTGCAGATAATATCCTGCCAGATAGATTCTAAGAGCAGTTTTATATATTATTTTCGATATGTACTCATCTACTTCTTCTAAATTTTTTGCTTCTATAAATAATTGATTTCCGAGTTCGTTAAGAAAATGTTCTAACTCGTCTATTTCAAGCTTTGATATGTTTTCGGATAAGTTTTCAAGGATTGTCATTTTTCTGATTTTAGTGCTTAGCATTTCTATGCACTTTATTGTTTTAGAAAGAATATAATTTGTTGTGGGAGTAAGAATGGCCACAAAGCATTTTTTGGGAAAGTTTTATAATATAATGGTTTTTAATACTAATAAAATGGATGGATTAGTAGCATTACTTGATGCAAACGAGAAGGAAAGAAAAAAGGCTGAGACAAATATACTTCTTCAAAATATTCCTGAGGAACCCGTAACAGATATTCTTTTACTTGAAAATAATAGGTTTTACAATGAGAGGTCAACTGAGATTTATAGGAAGTATTGGTTAGAAAATACAAAACTAGGAGAGTATAGAATTCAAGAATCGGGTGTTAAAAAGTCTGAAGAGAGAGATTTAGTCTCAATTGCAAGTTAATTTTATTGTGTAATTTTACTTACATGATTACTTTTTTCAATTTTGATTATTTCATCAGCAATTGATTCAATTTTTTCATCGTGAGATACTAAGAAAATTTGTTTTAATGAATAGTTTTTAAGAATTTGTCCAAGTCTGGAAATCTGGTTTTCGGAAAATCCATCTGTAGGTTCGTCTAAAATTAGAAGGGAGAGTTTATTGAAATTCTTCAAGTTTGATTCTATGATATATTTTAGAGCTAGACGATAACTTACTGCTATTGAAGACTTTTCTCCTCCTGAGAGGTTCTGAACGCCTATGTCGTGACCGTTTTGTTCTACCATAATGTCAAAATTTTCATCAAGTCTTACGTCAAGGTTTGCATCTTCAATTAATTGCCTGAAATATACTTCGAATTTTTCTGAGAATTCAATATAATATTTTGTGAATAGTGTTCTCTCGATTTTTTGCGCAATTAAATATAGTTTTTCTGTTAGTTGTTTTTCATAGAATATGATTTTTTCATATCTTTGTTTTATTTTTTCGAGTTTTTCAAGAGTTTTATTTAGTTCACTCAAATTTTCTTTTGTGTTAGTTAATTTTGTTTTCTGCTCTGTTAGGATTTTAAGATTTTCTTTTTCAACTTCTTCTATTTTTTCGCTTTTTTCATTTATGTCATCAAATTTAAGTTTTAGTTCTTTTTCTTTTTTTGAGAGAAGTTCTTTTGTTTCTAAAATTTTTGGTCTCTTTTCTAATAAAGTTTTAATTTTTTCTATTGTTTGTTTGTGAGTTTTAATTTGTTCTTTTATTTTTTCAATATTTTTTGATGTATTTTCTAAATTGTTGAATTCAATTTTTATTTTATTTTGTTTTTCTGTTAAGTCTTCTTTTTGTTTGTTTATTTTGGATTTTTCTTCTAATTGTTTTTCGAGTTCTTTAATTTCCTTTTGAATTTTCTCTTTATTTTCTTTTTCAAATTTTGACAGGTTTGAATTGTAATCTTTTTTTAAGATTTTAAGTTTTTCATTTTCGAGTTTTTCTTTTTGTTCTCTTTCAAGAATTAGTTTTAGGTTTTGTTCAAGAGAATTTATTTCATTTTCATCGTTTTGAAGTGTTTCGAGATTTTTGTTTATTTTTTCAAGTTTTAAATTGTTTTCTTTCTCTTGTTTTTCGAGTTTTTTAATTTCTTCTGAGATGTTTGTTATGTCAGTTTTTGTCTTTTTTGAAAGCTCTATTTTATGTGAATTTGAAATTTCTTGCTCACAAGTTGGACACTGTTTTAAATGTGCAATTTCTTTATTTTGATTATTTATTCTTTCAAGTTCAATTGTTTTAGATTTTATTTCTAATTCGTTTTTTTGCAATTCCTGAGTTAGTTTTTCTTTTTCAAGTTTTGATTTTTCAAACTTTTTTATTTCATTTTTTAATTTGGAAATTTTGTTTTCAAGATCTTTTCTTTTGCATTTAGTTAAAACGTAATCAAATTGGTTTTCCATGAATTTTATTTGCTCTCTTTGTTTTTGAAGTTCGAATTCTTTATTTTTGAAATCAAGAAGTTTATTTTCTAATTCCTTTAGACTTTTTTCTTTTTTTTCAAATTCTTCTGTTTGTTTTTTTATTGTCTCGAATTCTTTTTCACACCTTTCCGATTCTTTTTTCAAGTTTTGTTTCTCTTTTTCAATATCTTTTTTCTCAAGTTCAAGTTTTTCAAGTTCGAGTTTTTGGGTTTCTTTTTCTTTTTCAGTTTTGTTTTCTTGTTGGTTTGAAATTATACTTAGATTTTTCTCAACTATTTTTTGTTTTTCAAATATTTGTTCTTTATGTTTGTCAAGTGTTTCTTTTGCAAGTTTTATTTTTGATTTTTTATCAAGTATTTCTTTATGTTTTTTATCAAGTTTTTCAATTTCTGAATTTATTTCTTTAATTTGTTTTTCAAGTTCAATTTTTTTGTCTTGATTTTCTTTTAGAGGTTCAAGTTTAATTTGGCATTCTTTTTTCTGGCTTCTTAATTCTCTGCAATAAATTTCTATTGCGTTTTGAAGTTGTTTGTATTTATCAATTGTAAAAAGTTTTCTAATCACTTCAAGCCGTTTTTCATTTTCTGTAAAAAGAATCTCTTTGAGTTGTTCTTGCGGAGTATATGTTGTAAATCTATAAATTAGGTTTTTATCTTTTTTCAAGAAATCTTTTGGGAAACTTAAAAGCTCGAAAATTTTAGCATTTAACTCACTTGGTGCAAGTTCATTTATCATCTCATCTTCTTTAATATAACCATTGTCTTGCAGAATTCCAGATTTTGTTTTTTTGATTTTACGATAAATTTCTATAGTTTTTCCTTTTGAGGTTTCAAGTTCAAGAGTTATTTCTGCTTTATCTGTTCCTTTTCTAAGTAAGTCTTCTGCATCCAAATCTCCTTTTTTAAATCCAAATAGAGAAAATTCTATTGCTTGCAGAATTGAAGATTTCCCACTTCCGATATCTCCTGAGAGGAAGGTTATCCCTTTAGAAAATTCGATTTTTTGCTTTTTATAACTTCTAATATTGGATAAAGAAAGGGATTTTATTATCATAATTTAATAGGAAATTAAGATGTTTATAAAACTTGTGAAGGAATCAAACTCATAATAAGATAACTTATTCCCATAATTGAGAATATAAATCCGAGAAGTATAAGAAATTTGCTGTCTTCTTTTTCTGCATCCATTACATAAATACTCGAGAAGAAAAGTGCAGGAGAGGTTATACCTAAAATCATTTTAACATTTAATGGTATTGCATTTCCAAAAATCAGTGCAAGATAAACAGATAATTGAAATGCTCCTTGAAAAAACAGAAGTAATCTAAATGCTCTCATAAAGATTTAGTATTTATTTAATTTATAAATATTTTTAACCCCATTCCAAAAGGACATATCCATCACTTCCCAAATTTCCAGAATTGGTGCTATATCCCAAACTACCCCATTGTGAATTCCCTCCAATCCCTCCTTTACCTATAGAGATGTTTACAGGATATGTACTATTTCCTCCAGGGCCACCTTGAGCAATATTAAGGTTTCCATCTTCAACTGCAGCTTTTCCATCTAATCCGTTTTGTCCTGCAGAAATACTATTTATTCCTCCAGAACCTCCAGAACCTCCTACACCTCCTATGTCAAAATTATCGCTATGTTTTCCTCCTCTTCCACCATTAGCTAAAACGAGAATAGTTCCAGAAGAGTTTCTTAATACTGAAGAGTTTGTACCATTCTTTGCGAAAGTTATAGTATTCATCCCCGGGAAACCTCCCTCTCCAACAATTACTTTCAAAACTTCAGAAGGAGACACAGAAATAGTGGTAGAACTATATTCTCCACCTCCTCCTCCACCTCCACCTGTCGCATAAGGAATACAACATCCAAAATTAGAATAACCTCCTCCACCTCCTGCACCAACTGCATGAATTGTTATAGAAGTTACATTTTCTGGAACATTAAAATAATAAGTACCATACGAATTATAAGATTGATTGCCAGGTTCAACAAATAAGGAAGTTTGCGAGCTTTGGGGTTTGTCAACATAAATCTTTTTCTCAATAATTTGATCTTCAGTAATAATTACTACATCTATTTTACCGACCATATCTTCAATACAGTCGGAAATGTTAATTCCTTCAACTCCTTTTGATACATTAACAATAGCGTCCAGACAAATTACTCCATTAATTTTAACTTCTTTTAGTGAAATATTGGATGAGTCTTGATTTTTAACGTACAAAGTTTCGCCAGAAACAGTTTCAATATCTAAAACGCTACCACTAGTTGCAGTGTCTCCTTTCTGTTCAACATCAGTATAAACTTCTGAACTAAAACTCCCAAACCAGTTTTGAAAACCTATAACTGCTACAACTGCAACAACTAAAAGAAGTGCAATTGCAACAACTGGGCTAATACATTTTTTAGAATTCATAAAGATATTAAATTCAAAATTATT
>CAZLRR010000035.1:0-7420 GCA_964562045.1 uncultured Methanosarcinales archaeon | reverse complement strand
AGAAATGCGAAAGTTTTATAAATGATATATGCCATATATGTAATATATAAAATGACAAAAAATACTAAAAAAGGAAAAGAATATGTCTTAATTAATAAAAAAATATTGAAATTAATGGAAAATCACCCTTTCTTAAATAATACTCAAAATGAAATAATTAGCACAATTAGAGTAAATCTTGAAACTAAAAAATTACTTGATACTCAAAAACAAGAAGGAGAATCCCACGAAAAAGTAATCCGAAGACTTGTCAAAGAGAATGAATTATTAAAAAAGACATTAAGTCAGATTAGAAATCAAGTTGCTCACAATATAGATTTAAAATTTAATTCATATGAGAGAAAAAAAGGTTTTATTGAGATTGCAGGTTTAAAATTTATTTACAAATATAATTCATACCACCCATCAATTGATGAAAGTTTAGATGATAAATTTTATTATAATATTGAGATTTTGGAAGGATATATCATAGGAGAAAAGACAAAAGAAAAATTAAATGATGCATATTATCTCTTTCACCATATACTTAAACAAATTTTTACACAAAAAGGCAAAAACAATGAAAAAGAAATTTCCGAAAATATTGGAGAAAATATAATTTACTTCCTAATTTTAGAGAAATTACTCGAAAAAGATTTCTCAATAAAAATATTTCCAACCCATAACTCAAATCTAGAAAATCCAAACTATTGTGTATATATGGTTAAAAAACATAAAAATATTCCAAAAGAAATAATTAATATGGATGTTGAGAATAAAATTGCTAAACTTAAAAATGAAAGAAGAACTTGATCTACCAAACTTTGAAGAAATTGAATTAGTATTAAATCGTAGAATTTACGAGAATGAAGACACTAGAATTGAAATTGTGTTATATTATGATGAAATTGAAAAAACATATACAATTAATCTTGAATGTCAAAATAAAATAATTGAAACAAATATTATTACAAGAATTGCACTGGAAAAACACAATCAAAAAAAACATGATAATACACACCTTCAAGTAAATATTAATAATGAAAAAAACGGATTTTTTAATAATGGAGTCATCCATATTAATTTAATTATGAATTCAGAAAACGAATTATTAAGAGCATGTAAAGGCTTTACCTATAATTTAGTTGAAGTTTTAAATATTATTGAAAAAGAGTTAGATTTAAAAGAAAATCAATTAAAAGAACATTTTTTTATTGATTTAGTCGAGGAATTTAGAATAGAACAAGAATTTATACTTAAAAAAATAAAAGAATCAGTAGTTAAAGATAAAATTCATCTGATAGAAGAAAATTTAGTTGAAATAAAACACAAAAAATCAACGTCATTAACCAGCAAAACTACAGATAAAAAAGTATTTTTTATCTTAAAATTAATTAATTTTATCTCAACACTAAAACCTATACTTGAAAAGCCTTTAATTGATTATATTATTGAACACTCGCATTTAAGACAATATAATTTAAATAAAAAAAAGATAAAAGAAATAATTTCTCAAGATTTAGAGAGAAATCAAAATTTTGAAAAACACACAATTTCTACATTAAAAAAATTATTATAACCCTTTAAACCAATTTACTACATAAGAACTAATTTTTATTAAAATTTCAATAAATAACATAAGAATTTAACACCTTGAAAAAAAGTTTTTAAAATTAATTTCGACCTTTGTGAACTCTAACGTTCTTAGGAGCAGCCAATACCCAGTTCTCGTGAAAACCAACTAATTCTCCACCAATTGCTTCAACCGTCTTTTTAAGTTTATCAATAGCACGCCTCAATTCGTCTGGATCTTTATTTCTTAAAAGATGTATATCAATTAAACACATAGTTTTTTCTGCTCTTATAACATCCAGAATATCTCTGATATTTTCATAATCATCAAGCACGAACACTCTTACCTGTAAATCATGTCCTTCTGCATTGTTTTTTACTTCTGTTTCTGTGATTGACAAATAATCATCAGAATCATCTTCAACGTACTCTTCCCGTTTTTTATTGAAATTGAATAGTGGTGCCATTTTACCTTTATTTTATCATCAAAAAGCTTATTTATAAATTTTTCTATTTTATTTCTTGGATTTCTTCCTTACAATCCTAACCTGTTTGGAATCACAATTTCTACAAACAGCTTTACCTGCCAATACTTTATTGATTGGAACTTTAAATTTGGATTCACATCTTCTACAGACGTAAACATCCTTATATAGCCTATTTTCAGCTTCTGGAAATGTTGCCATTTTTTTATTATGCCTCCTCTTTAATAGTTTTAATTACGTATTTACCATTAACTTCCCAGAATGTAACAGTCTGACCCGCAGCAAGTCTATCTTTTACACTCTCATCAGCAATAGATGCCTCAGTTGTAACTGTCTCGAAAGTTTCCATGTCCATCATTTCGATACTATTTCCATCCATTGACAGAATCTGACCATCTTTTTTCTGGATAATAGGTACTTCAACATTATCATGACCAGGCATAACAAGTTCCCTATTATTTCCTGTAAGCATATCTACAGCCTTAATTCTAACTTTTGCGTGTCCGTGTTTTCCTGGCCTGGAAGTCTGAGTATCTTTTACAATACAAGCATTTCCATCAATTAGCACATAATTTCCAGGTTTTAAACTTGAAGCATGTGTTAGTTTCTTTTCCATACCTTTTGAAAATGATAATCTCTTTATATAGTTTTCCTATTATAGGTTAGGGTAAAAATATATAAACTACTATTGATGAATTATGAGTATGGATAAGATTTCTCTAAAAAAGCAGTTGAAACAGAATCCTTTTATTCTCGCGCCAATGGATGATGTTACAGATATTGCTTTTAGAGAATTATGTGAAGAGAATGGAGCATCTTATACAACTACAGAATTGATTTCGAGCGATGCATTTATTCGTGAAAAAGTATTTAAATCTCGATTTGAGAAAGGAAATTTAAAAATTAATAGTGTACAATTTTTTGGAAATAACCCAGACTCAATACTTGAAGCTGCTAAAAAAGTTGGAAATGAAGCAGATATAATCGATGTAAATTTTGGTTGTCCATCGCCTTCTGTTATTAATCATGAGAGTGGTGCGGCTCTTTTAAAAGACCCAAAAAATGTTTCTGAGATTGTTTCTAAACTTGTAAAACATATTGATAAACCCGTTACTGCCAAAATTAGACTTGGTTATGTTAATACAAATCATTTAGAAGTTGCTAAAGAGATTGAAGATGCAGGGGCTGAGGTGATTGCTGTTCACGGTCGTACGGCCAAACAAAAATATAGCGGAAAAGCAAATTGGGATGCAATTTCAGAAGTTTATTCTGCTTTAAAAATTCCAGTTGTTGGAAATGGAGATATTTCTAACGAAGAAGATATTGATGAATATTTGAATAAATCCTGTGATGGTATGATGATTGGAAGGGCAGCTATTGGCAATCCTTTGATTTTTAAACGATTTTATAATTATTGGAAAACTGGAAAGAAATTAACTTTTGATGATGTTAAAAAAGAGCAAAAAAAGCAATTTGGTTTTTATCTGGAAAACTTGGAAAAAAGAGAATTCCATAATCTACCTTTGAAAATCCAACGTCAAGCAATGTGGTTTATGAAAGGCCAGAATGGAGTTACACGGCTTCGTGAGAAAATTAGTTCTACAAAAAATATTGAAGAGATAAAGAAGTTAATTGAAGAGTTTTAGTTTCACAAAAGAATTATCGACCACCCAAAAAACTATTAACTTGCTCTTCTAAATTACTTAGTAAAATCATTTCTTGTTGCTCCTCGTCTAATTCTTTGGATTCAATTTTTCCGGCCTCTTTTAATTTCTCCCTAACTGCTTGAATTACAGCTAAACTCTTTCGATTCAAATCCCTCTCATTTAAACTCAGAAGCGAGTTTTTTGCTGCCTCTAAATACTCAGTAACATTTTTTGAAAGCTGCAAATTCTGATCTATTATTTGTATTAATCGATTTTTAATTTGTTCCATTTTTCATTGTTTTATTTACTAACTTCATTAATAAAGGATTAGCCACAACAGTTAATACAATTAATATTAAAACTGAAGAAAAAAGGCCAGTTAGATCTTGCCCCACAAAAAAGTCAGGATTAGTAAGTTGCAACGCAATTAAAGAACTCATCACAATTAATGAAACTTCTCCATACGGCAACATACTTATTCCGATAAAAATTGATTCCTTTAAAGAATATTTACTTAATTTAGATGCCAACGCTGCAAAAAATACCTGAATTGTTGCAATAACTACAAAGAATACTACTGCTCTTGTTAAATTAAAAATAAAATTATCAAACACAATCTGCATACCAATTAAAGCAAAAAATACCGGCACAAAAAATCCATACGATAAAGAAAAGATTTTTTGATGGAAATTTCTAGTTTCAAACACTGGCGACCTTGACAAAATCATTCCCGCCACAAATGCACCAATTATTGAACTCAAACCTAAATATAAAGCAACCCAGGAAGTTAATAAAACTATAATTAAAGCAAAAGTAAACTCAGCCTCTTCCACTTTAAAATGAATAAATCTATATGTAAGTTTAGGAATAAGTTTAAATCCGAAATAAAACAATACAAAACAAATGATTACTGATAACAACGATTTCCCTACGGAGAATAAAATACTTCCTCCTCCTCCTGTTGCAATGTCCCCATAAGTTACGGCGATAGTTAATAGCAAAAGCCCCGTAATGTCATTTAACACTAAACTTCCCATTACTGTCTTTCCAACTTTCGTATCAATTTGATTAACACTAATTAAAGATCTAAGTGAAACCCCCATTGATGTCGCACCTAATGCAACAGCTAGAAAAAGAGAAGTTACTAAAGAATATTCATAAACATATAGCGCTAAAAATACTACTGCAATAACTGGCAAAGTAGAACTTAAAACCGAGATTAATATTGAAGTGTTTTTGTACTTTAATAATTCTTTAATGTTACCATGTTCAAAACCTGCCATGAAGATCAGTAAAATAATTCCTATTTCGGCAATATAATGGAAAGTTTCTGAAACTTCAACAAAACCAAATGCCGCAGGACCAAGTAAAATTCCTGCCAACACTTCTCCAAGAAGGCCAGGCAATTTTAATTTCTGAGCAAGTTCCCCAAAAATCTTTGCAAACAATAATATTAATGCTAAACTTATTAAAAAATCTGTAGGTCCCATTTTATTCTAATTTTGAAATTTTTTTATAGTGTTTTAGTATACAAATATCGGTTACAATACCCAATAATTTGTTTTTTGAATCTATTACAGGCACGCTCGCAATATCATTATCATACATTAATTTAATAACTTCCAAAACATCCGCATCAGGATTTGTAGTTAATTCGTGTCTCTCATATAATGGGTCAATAGTTTTAGATTTAGAAGAAATAAAACTTTTAATGCTCTCAAAATTTAAATCTTCTCCACTTATTTCCATTTTTCCTACCAATTTTAACAAAAGGTCCATCTGAGAAATTTCCCCAATCACGGTTTTAGTTTTATCTACAACAGGAATTGAGGATTGGGGAATTTTAACTAAGAGTTTTATAACCTTTTCAATAGAGTCATCGTGTTTTACACAAGGAATATCTTTATTCATAATTTCTTTTACTTTCATAATCTTTTTATTTGATTATGCCTTATAAATTTTTTTAATTCTCAATTTGGATACTAAACTCAATTCTACTTGGTGTTGCAAGTTTTCGATTTAAAATCTCAACCATTCCCGGAAGATGTCCCGCACCAACAACTGCTAAGATTGGTCCCTCGTGATGCTGTTTTAACTCTAAAAGCTTATTTACCATATATTCATTTCTTTCATGGATTAAAATTTTGTATAAGTCTGGGGCTTCTGTTTTCACAATTCCTATAATTTGCTCAAGTTTTTCATAGTTTGGAATTCCTTTGTTTATATCAAAATTCATCACATTTTTGTATTTTTTTGAGAACGATTTTAAAAAAATAGAACCGAAAAGTTTAATTTTTCTCCCCATTGAAATTTTCGAGAATTTTTTTAGGGTGATTCTTATATCTTGGTCAATTAAAGCTGTTGGAATTTTGTGTTTTCGAGCTTGAATATATGCAGTTTTCATATCTATTCCTGATTCAACTCCTAGAGATTTTGCAATTTTTTCTTGGACATATCCACCAACTTTTGCAAAAATATAACCTCCAAAACCGATTTGTTTTAGTTGGGAAGTAAATGAAGGCTTTTTTGCTTTCTTTTTTGATAGAAGAGATTGTAATCTGCCCATATCAAGTTCAATTCCTACAACTTCTGGTTCGATTTCTTCAATTGTTTTTTTTATCAGTTTTGAAGACTCTTTTGAGACATGTGCAGTTCCAAGAAGGTAGAGATTACCAATTTGCTTTAACATAAGATTGGGAGTTGTTTATAGTTTATAAATCGTTTGGAAAATCAGACATAAAATCGATAGAAGATTTCGGCTCTCCCACATATTGAAATTAAGAGCAAGATTCGACTCTGAAATTTACGGAACATCTCCAAAAGAAGAAAGAGAAGGTTTAATTCTTAGAACCTCTTTAAGTGGAACTGTTGTTTATTGATTGTTTAGCTAAGAAGGAGGAAAGTTTTACTTTTGTTAGGATTAACTCATAAAATCTCTTATTTCTTCATTTTTAACTTTGGCTTCTTTATTTTTAACATCGTATGTTGTTAATTTTCTAATATTTGGTGCTTTAATATAAATTAAAGCTTGATTTTCTGCTAGATTTACTTGGCCAAATCCTTCATAGATTCCTGTGTACCTCCCAATTCTAAAATCGTGAATTGTTGCATCATTTGGATCAGAATTTATGAATCTATTAATTAAATTTTCAATAGTTTCACGTTTAAAAAAATCTATTGCATCTTGATTACCATTAGCACTTGAAATTAAACAACTTCTAAAAATTGCTTCATTAGATATTACTCTTTCTTTTAATAGTTTTAATTCTTCTTCTGAAATTGGTTTGATATAGTCTCCGAACATAACTATTATGAAAAATAAAAATTTATAAACTTATCTTAAATTAATAAAGAGCAGATTTGAAACTCTTCAAACTTGTTTGAAGTGCAAAGAAATCTTCGATTTCTCTTGTGTGGACCACGAAGTGGGACGCAGTGAAAACTGCAAACTGGCAGTTTTTCGATAGAAAAAGTGTCCTGTCGCAGATTTGAACTGCGGACCACTCGATTATCAGTCGAGCATTCTAACCGGGCTGAACTAACAGGACAAGCAAATAGGATTTACGAGAGCAAATCCATCCTTGAACGCCTTACACAGGACTCGAACCTGTGACCTTGCGGTTAACAGCCGCACGCTCTACCTACTGAGCTAGTAAGGCCTGAATATGCTAACCATAATAAGCAATATTAGGATATGTATAGGAAAAGCGGTTTGTTTTATAAAGTTTTTTGTTTAAA
>CAZLRR010000034.1:0-7949 GCA_964562045.1 uncultured Methanosarcinales archaeon | reverse complement strand
TAGGAAGAAATCCCGAATTCTACAATACATTAACAAGCACATGCACAACAAATTTAGCTGAAAGCGTTTCAAAAAACACAAATGTCTCTATATCAAAATACCATTTCAAAGTTCTCTTGCCCGGATTTTCAGACAAATTACTTCTCGATAAAAATCTCATAGACACAAACTTGACAGAGATAAATGAAGTAAGAGAAGCCTTCAAAATAAACGAAAAAGCAAGAAAATACCAATATCTTGCAAACTTTAGTCAAGGGATTAGAAAATAAAACTCCACATATTAAAATAAACATTTATAACCTGTTTCAAATTCTCAAATTTATGACAAACGTTCACATTACAACATATGGATGCGCTTTCAATAAACAAGATTCAGAAATTATGGCAGGACTCTTAAAAGAAGCAGGCTATAACTTAGTTGACTCGGAAAATGAGGCAGATGTTGTAATTATTAATTCCTGTACTGTAAAAAACACAAGCGAGACAAAATTTTTCAAACAAATTCGAAAGCTACAAAAACAAAACAAAAAAATTGTTGCAGCAGGATGTATTCCACAAGCTGAACCAAGCTATTTAAATACTAAATTAAAGGATATTTCAGTAATTGGAATAAATGAATTTGACAAAGTAGTAGAAATTGTTGAAAACGTTCTAAAAGGCAACACTTTGCAATACTTAACAGACTTAAAACTAAGCTCAAGAAAAGAATATCAGGCAATTAAAGAAAAAATTCGATTTTTAAGTCCTAAACTTCGAGAAACAAAACTAACAGAAATCTTGCCAATAAATGAGGGATGTCTAAGCAATTGTAAATATTGTAAAACTAAACAATCTAGAGGAAACCTTTTCTCCTTCTCACCGGGTGCAATCAAAAAAAGAATGGAATTTGCAATTTCTGAAGGAGTTAAAGAAATTTACTTAACTTCTCAAGACATAGCTTGTTATGGAATAGATATTGGAACTAATCTTGTAGAATTATTAAAAGAACTAACAAAAATTCCGGCCGATTATAAAATCCGGCTTGGAATGGGAAACCCGAAACAATTCATACCTATAATTGATGATTTATTGAATTTAATGGAAAAAGAAGATAGGATTTACAAATTCTTGCACATTCCAATGCAATCAGGTTCAAATCGAATCTTGAAAGAAATGAATCGTGGAAATACAGTAGAAGAATATATGACAATTGTTACTAAAATTAAAAATAGATTTCCGGATTTAACTCTTGCAAACGATATAATAGTAGCTTATCCAACAGAAACAGATGACGAATTTAGAAAAACTCTTTTAATTTTAAAAAAATCCCAAACTGATGTTTTAAATTATTCCAGATTTTGGCTCAGACCAAATACTCCTGCAGAAAGTTACACAAAGTCACAATTTATAATTGGCGGAATCTCAAAAGATAGATCAAAAGAAATTCGCCAAAAATTTGAATCACAAGCTTTCAAACAGAATACAAAATGGATTGGTTGGATGGGAGAGGTATTAGTTTCGGAAATGGGTAAAGAGGGTACAAACTCAATTATTGCAAGAAATTATGCCTACAAACCGATTATTTTAAAAAATAAGGAGAAAAAACTAAAAATTGGAGATAAGATAAAAGTTAAAATTACAGATTGCACTTGGTTTGATTTCAAAGGAAAAATAATTATTTAAGTTAAAATTAAGATTAGCGCTACAAACAAATACAAAAATGTTGAAATCCATTGCAAATTTCCAAGTTTTATTGCAGGTAGCACAAATTGAATGAGTAATGCAATAATTAGCAAAATCCCTAAAGTTTTTCTTTTGAAAAGGTGTGTCGAATTATTATTTCTTCTCGCCATAAATTACTTTTATTTTTGTATTTTATAAAGTTATCTCGCTACCGTCAAAACAAAAATTATAAATAGCAAACAAGATTTAATACATTATGAACTGCCCTTATTGTAATTATAATGACACAAAAGTAATTGATTCTCGTGAGAGTAAAGATGGTTCTTCTATTAAAAGAAGAAGGGAATGTCTTAAATGTGAAAAACGTTTTTCTACAACTGAAAAAGTAATAAAACTTGATTTAGAGGTACAAAAAACAAATGGAGAGGTAGAAGAATTTAATATCGGAAAAATTAAAAAAGGAATACTAAAAGCGTGTGAGAAAAGACCGATTACACTTGAACAAATTGATGGTGTTGTTGAAAAAATTCTCTCAGATCTTAAAAGAATTAGTGAAGCTACAATTCCAACTTCAGTTGTAGGAAAAATAGTTTTGAAAAATCTTAAAGATTTAGATGAAATTGCTTTTTTGAAATTTGCAATTGTACATAATAATTATGATTCTATGGGTGAATTTTTGAAAGAAATTGATGCACTAAAAAGTTTTAAGGGATTAGATTACAAATCCTAAATCTCTTCTCCAAATTTCCACATTTTTGGATATGAATCTTTTTCTATAAATACTTTATGAGTTTTTACAACTGCGCCTTTTTTCTTTTTAGCAATATCTTTTGAAGACATATATGAAGTTCCCATTGCAACGAGTTCTCCTCTAAGTGTTAAAACTGCAATAGTCTCGCCCAATTCAATTCCCTCTTCGAATTTAGCAATTCCGGGGATTGCCAAATCACTCCCATGAGATAAGGAATTTACTGCTGAATCTCTTGCATAAATCTTCTTGAAATCTGAGAGTAATTCTTCTTGTGGCCTGAGATACTTTCGCAGTTCTTTTTCATATTTTTTATCTTTTTTATATAGTTCTAAGAGATTATTTAATTTATCTAAAGAAATAATGTTATCATTTTCTGTAATTGGACCAGCTTTTGTTCTTCGAAGTTCAACCATTTGCCCTCCAATTCCTAAAAATTGTCCCATATCATGACATAAAGACCGCATATAAGTTCCATGTTCACAAGCAACTCTCATTAAAACATATTGATTATCTTTCTTTTTTGAGAGAACTTTTATTGAATAAATTGTTCGCTCTCTTTCTTGACGTTTTACTGCTGATTTAATGGGAGGAGTTTGTTTAATTTTTCCGGTGAAATTTTTAACTGCTAAGTCAAGCTGTTTGTCAGTAACTGGTTTATGTAGATATAATAGGCAAACATATTCTTTATTTGATTTAAGCATGAATTCCATTAAACGTGTTGCTTTTCCAAGACCGCAAAGAAGAACTCCAGTAACTTGAGGGTCCAATGTTCCTGAATGTCCAGCTTTTTCAATTTCTAAAATTCGTTTCAGCATGTCTGTAACTTCATGTGATGTTGGTCCTGCATGTTTATCTACATTTACATAACCATGTTCTAAAAGCTGAGAAATTGTTCGATTCTCGGGTTCTATTCCATATTTCAAAGAAGGTTTTTCATCAAATTTTGTTATTAGTTTTTCCTCGGCTTTTTTCTGATTCATAATAAAAATTAAAATTAATTAATTTATAAAGTTATAGTGAGTTTTTCAAATTTGAGGTATTTTTACACTCATTACAAATACCAACTACCTCTAAATTGAAATGACAGGTTTCACCTGTTTTGATAAATTTTAAGAAGTCCAAATTTTTAACTTCGAAATGTTCGCTTTTGCCACATTTTTCACATTTAAAATGACAATGTGACCTTTTTTGAGAAGAATAAACTTTTCGATTCTCACACATAAAATTATGGACAATTCCTTGTTTTTCAAGTTCTTTCAAATTCCTATAAATTGTCGCAATCCCGATTTTATCATTTTCAAGTTTAACTTTTTCATATAATTCTTCTGTCGTAAAAAATCCACTTTGGTTATTAGCAACCTTAGAAATTATTTCTTTTTGGCACGTATTTCGAGATTTCATTTTATTTAGATTTCTCCTTATTGAGAATAAAACTCAATAAGCTTTATAAATCTAATGATAATTATTATCATTATGGAAATATTATTACAGATAATTATTGCTACTTTATTGGTTAGTTTAATTTCCTTGATTGGATTATTTATTCTTAGCAGAAATACAAAAAGATTGCAAACTAAAATGCTTTTAATTGTAGCATTTGCAGCAGGAACAATGCTTGGAACTGTTTTTTTCCATTTAGTTCCTGAAAGTTTTGCTCTTTATGATGCACATTCTGATGAAGGAATTCATATTGAGGGATTAGGAGTTATTGAAGATAATCACGCATTAGAAGAAGAACATGAAAGTGAAGCAGGACATGCTCACGAACATGGAGCAAATCTGCCCTCAATAATGATTTTAGCAGGAATTTTGTTGTTTTATATTATTGAGAAATTTATACATTGGCACCATCATCATGATGTTGATTGTCATAAGCATTCTCTTTCAAGACTTGCAATGATTGGGGATGCTTTTCATAATTTTTTAGATGGTGCAGTTATTGCTGTTGCTTTTACAGTTAGCACAGAAATTGGGATTATTACAACAATTGCAATTGCTCTTCATGAAATACCACAAGAATTGGGTGATTTTGCAATTTTAATTCATTCTGGAATGAGTAGGGGCAAAGCATTATTTATTAATTTTTTATCTGGAACTACTGCAATTCTAGGGGGTTTAATTGCATATTTTTTTGTTTCTGGTTTTCAAAATTTACAGCCATTACTTCTAGCTTTAACTGCAGGTAGTTTTATTTATATTTCTCTTGCAGACATTGTCCCAGAAATCAATAAGAGCAAGGAAGGAATTTCGAGATATTTACTTACTGTTTCATTATTTTTTGGAATAGCTTTAACTTTTTTATTGACTTTTATTGGTCATTAATTTAAAAATTCTTAGGAGTTATTTAAATATAACTTTGTATTTATTACTTCCATTTAATAATAAAACTTATAAAACTTATATTTTAAAATTATAACATGAAACTTTTTATAGTTTATGTTTCCTGTATGTTTTTACTTCTTACAGGAATGGTTTATGCTGTGGATTCTAATGGAGTTTGGCATTATGCTGAGGACATCAGACCAGGAATAATTGGTGATGATGAAGTTACAGGAAACTATACTTTCCAGAGTGGTGTAAATTTTAACTCAAGAATTATAGCTCCTGATTTGATTGATTATGATGATGATGACTATTACCTAAATCCTAGTGGGAATACTTATTTAAGAAATCTCTTTGTTGATTATTTTAATCCGGGAGGTAATGTTAAATTGGATGCATTTAAATCTTGTAATAAGTTATTTACAGACTCAAATGGACTTATTAGTTGTGGATCTGATGCAGTTGATGATGCTGATAATAATCCGACAAATGAATTACAAACTTTATCCATTTCTGGAAATAGATTGTCAATTAGTGATGGAAACTCTGTATCAATTCCTTCAGATGGAGACGGAGATTCAACAAACGAATTACAAAATTTGACTATCTCTGGCAATCAACTATCAATTTCAAGTGGAAATTCTGTTAATTTACCATCTATGACTGAAACAGACCCAACAGTTCCGGCAAATATTAAAGACGGAATTTCTTGGTCAGAAATAAGTGATATTCCTTCAGGTTTTGCGGATGGAGTAGATAATTCACAAACTGCTGGAGTTAATATCTATAGTTGTTCTGTTGTAAGAGATGTACATTCTTGTGGAACATCCTGTACCGGAGGTTTGTCAACATCAAGTACTTGTTATTATTGGGATGATGATTCAAGTGATGATGACTGTGCATATTATAGAACTAGAAATTGTGCTTATGTCGGAAGATTAATTTCTTAATATTAATTTCTTCTTTTATGTCTTTTTTCAGTCTTTTTGATTTCCTTAACTTCAATTTCATCAAATTCTGGCAGGTTTTTTCTCAAAAGATGAATGTCGTGAGTCTTTAAAAGCAAACCAATAGTTTCAATTTCATTTTCTGTAATAAAGTTAATCACAATTCCTTTATTTTCTGCTCTTGCAGTTCTTCCAATTCTATGTATATATTTGTCTGGTTCTTTTGGGATGTTATAATTATAAACATGTGTAATTGATTCTACATCTAATCCTCTTGCCGCTAAATCTGTTGCAATTAATACATCGAATTTTTCTTGTCTGAATTCGTCAATGATTCTTTTTCTTTTACCTGCAGGCATTTCTCCGACAATAGATTTTATTTCAAGATTTGTATTTTTCTTAAGATTTTTCTCTAAGAATTTGGCAATTTGTTCTCTGTTTGTAAATACTAAAGATAGTCCTGCTCTTTCAGTTTTAAGCAAGTGAACTAGTAGGGAGAGTTTTTTGTCAGGTTCAACTGGGTAGTATAGTTGTTTTAGTTTTTTAGGTTCAAGATAGAAATTCGCAGTAATTTTTACGGGCTTTTTCATATAAATATGGGCTACTTTTATAACCTCTTTTGGAAGAGTTGCACTAAAGAACATATTCTGTCTTTTTCTTGGAATTTGTTCTATGATTTTTTTTACTGGTTCTAAAAAATCTTTGTCAAGCATCATGTCTACTTCATCTAAAACAAGTGTTTCAACTTTAGATAAATCTAGCTCGAAATTTTCTAAAATGTCTAAAAGTTTTCCAGGAGTTGCAATTAAAATTTCTGCTTCTGGTATTTCTCTAAGCATTTTATTTGTAGTTTTTCCTCCCGTTAATGCATAAATGTTTAGAAATGCATATTTGGAGAATTCTATCATTTCTTTTTCAACCTGTTTTGCAAGCTCTCTTGTTGGAACTAAAACAAGTGACTGGATTCCTTTTCCACTTTGAGTAAATTCCAAAATTCCGGAAATGTAACATAGAGTTTTTCCTGAACCTGTTGCTGAGGTTACTAATACATCTTTTCCCTCTAAAATGTGTGGAATTGCTTTATTCTGTACTCTGGTTGGTTGTTTAAAGTTTTTTTCTTCGATTACTTTGAGAATGTCTTCTCTTAGATTTAGGGTTTCAAAAGGGGATTTCATAATTATATTAATTCATATTGGTTTAAAAAGCTTCTTTGTTATTTTGTTTGTTACTACTAGGCTTTTAAAATAAAATCTATATACTCATATTTGAATTGACATATTATGAAAATATATCTTTTTGCATTGTTTGTAATATTTTTAGTCTCATTTGCTTATGCTGACTCTAATGGAGTTTGGCATAATGCTGAGGACATCAGACCAGGAGTTATAGGTGATGATGAAAATGATGGTACATATACTTTTGAAGATGCAGTTAATTTTCAAAACACAGTAAATGTGGGTTTAGGTGCATGTACAAATTTGTATTCAGTTGGTGGAGTTATTACATGTGATAGTGTGCCTTTAAATTTACAAGGTGTAACTCAAAGAGGAGCTACAACAAATTTGGCAATTTCTGCTATGAAATATGCTGATTCAAATGATGCCGCTTATGGTTTAGATCCCTCTTCAAGTTCTTATTCCAATATCTTTGCAGCAAATGTAATAGATGCTGCGGGTGCAGGAAATTCACTTAGAATTCGTTCTAAAAGCAATTGTGGCGGGAAATTATATACTGATTCTAATGGTTATGTTCAATGTGGGACTGATAATGTGAATGATGCTGATAGTGATCCCTCAAACGAAATCCAGGCTTTAAGTAGATCTGGAAGCACAGTTGCTTTATCTCTTGGAGGAGGAAGCGTTAGTATTAACGATGGAGATTATAGTCCTACTAACGAATTACAGACATTAAGCATCTCAGGACATACTTTATCAATTTCATCAAAAAATAGTGTCTCTTTGCCAGTGGACAAATTGGGTTGTTATTGGACTGGATGGCATAATTTTGGTACGGGTGCAAACCAAGTCTCAACTTATTCTTGTCCAAACGGAGAGATTTTAACTGATTATCAATGGAATGTAGGAGAAAAAAGTGTAAGATTATTTTGTTGTAAAGTTGTTCCATAAATATAGATTATTCAATTTTCTATCTCTCTTTCTTTGGAAAAATTATTAAAGGAGTATCTTTTTAATTAAAATATAGATGAAAAGAGTTGACATTAAAACAGGTTTTTTGTGTAATAATAATTGTTTATTTTGTGTCCAAGC
>CAZLRR010000033.1:0-8226 GCA_964562045.1 uncultured Methanosarcinales archaeon | reverse complement strand
CAAAATATCGTTAACTTTATAAAAATAGTTTACTTATAGCAGATATGCATTATATAAGTATTGAACAGATGCATCAGCAGGCTAGAGCTAGAACTTTGGACACTAGAGCAGGAATTAGATTTTATAGGGAATATAGAAAGGGTTTACAAAGAATAGTTGCAAATGGGGAGTTAACTCCTCGTGGCTGTTTTTCATTAACATACCCTTTATTTGAAAAATGTTCTTTTACTAATGATTATATTTTCGCCCCAGAAGTTATTGCAGAAGGAATTTGTTTAATTGAGGAGGTTTGTGAAATAAATCGAGATTTTTCCTTATGGAACCAATACAAAACAGATATTTCTAGATTTAGAAAGAGATATACTATTGACGATGTAGATCTCAATAACTATGGTATTTTTTCAAGACTTCTTCAACTACTTTCTTAATATGTATATTTCTTGGTATAATGCTGATTACTAGATGGTGCCATTTATTTGGTTGCATTGGCGAAGATTGTTGTTTGAGTTCTCTATTTGTTTTTATCTCAGTAGCTTTTAAATCTCCGTAAAACTCAAGAAAAACCATTTGATTTGAATTTTTCACTTTATAGACTTCTAAAAGATAATCTCCTTGTTTATTTCCATCTCCGCTTAAAGTTATAAGTCTGTTTTCAGAAAAAAACAAGGGCCCTTCTAAAAAGAGATAGTTTTTCAAATCTTCCAATATTTGAGGTAACTTCTCTGCTTTATTAAATCCATCCAATATATCATCTACCACATAAGTTATCTTTTGGTCTGTTCCAGGGTTGATGATTGTTGCCATTGTAGGATATAATGGTTTTTAATACATATAAAAGTAATCTTTTATGAGTAGTGACTACAAAGACTTAAAAAGTCCTAAATCTTTCCAAGAAAAGCTTTATATATTCCAATAACCATTGAAATTAGAAAATGGCAAACGCTATAACACCCTCCGGCCATAAAGCAGTTTTGGACAACAAATCCAGAAAAATTAAAGACCTTCAGATGAAGATTGAAAAATTATCAAAGGAAAAACTTGACCTATTAAAAGAAAACGAAGATTTAAAGGGAAAACTAGATCGGTGTAGACCTTATGATTTAGGTGTTGAATGGATTGACTACTAGAATAAATTTAATAATTTTTTTAATTTTTAGTATTTTTTGAGTTTAAAATTCTTTGTTAAATTTGAATATTTAGGTAAAGTTTCTTAGGGCCTGAATAATCAAATAAAAAAGTAACATCATAAACATTGAAATAAGCAATGACACTATGGACAAAATTATGTTCTTTTTTTTCAAGAGAGATATTATACTTAAAATAAATAAAATTAGCGTATTAATAAAAATTGTAGGTATAATAAAATCAAGCAAGTTCAGATTAAGTTGAACATTAAAAAATTGAAATATTACAATGCAAATTTCAATTGCTAAAAAAAGAATTATGAAATTTTTAAGACTTTTCATTTTAAACTACCGAAAAAGTCAATACCGAAAGTCCGAGTAGTGAGAGTAATATTGCAAGTATAATCACAAATACTATCCATAAAAGCCACACAAAAATAGATTTTAACCAACCAATATGGTATGCCTCTTTAAATATAACAATTAGTATAATCCAAGTTAGAATTGTTCCAAATGCAGGTAATACTAAATTAAGCAATATGGATATAATTCCTACAATAATCATAATAAGAAAACTTTTTAGTATAGTTGATTTTCCACCTAAAGATTTGGCTGCCAAATGGAGTGGAAGTGCAGAAATAATAATTACGAGTAGTAATACTAATGCTCCGATTAAAATTTGTTCTAATGCCATTTTTTATTGTTTTTGTTTTTATTTATTTAATTTATCTGGGAAATAAAAAAGTAAAGCAAACTATTAATCATAATCCTGATGTTTGCTTTTCATTTTTCGTATTGCATGAATACTACCTTCAAGTAAATTTAAGAATAAGTCCTGCTTATTTGGTAATCTGTCAGAAAACCTATTTTTAAAATCTCGAAGATGCTCTGTTTTTTCTTCTTTATAATCTCTAAAGTCATTTTTTATTTGCTGATATGATGTTTTACTAGTTGGAATCATATCAAAACCTTTTTTTACTGTTTGCCTGGCAATTTCCTTTACCAGTTCTTCCAAAAAGAGATTTGCATATCTTCTGAAATCCTCATTTTCAGTTATTTTGTCATAGGAATTTTTAACGAATTCTTTCATTCTTCTCTCTTCCTCCATTGCTTTTTCTTTCAATTGTTGTTTTTTATTAGTTTCCATTTTTATAAAATATTGGAATTAAAGATTAATTTAATCCAATTATTTATTCCTCATCAGTTCTAATTTCTTGTTCCAAGGAATCAATTGCCTGTTCAAGACTATTTAATGCGTTTGCACTTCCTGCTCTTAAATCAGTCTCTAGAGTTTCTAAGTTATTTAAAATTTCATCAATCTGTTGCTGAGCTTCAGCATCAAATTCTGCATATTCTTCTTCTAACTCTAATCGTATTTCTCTGGTTTCGGCAGCTAATTCTTCATAATTTTCTTCTGCTGCAACTTCTGCTCTAAGTGCAATCAAGTCTGCTCTTGTTCTAGTTAGTGTAAGTTCTTGCTGAAATTCTTGTGTGGCTTCATTGATTTGTTGTCCAATATCATCAAGCAGGTCATCACCTACCTGATTATATGCACTCCACGCAAGAATAGTTCCAAAAATCGCAAGGATTAGTGCAATCCAAGCAACTACTGCTGTCAATCCACTATTATTATTTTCTTGTGCCATTTTCTTTTTTCTCTTTATATTATTAATTTATAATGTTATTTTCTCTGGGAATCTATCCTATCAGCATTTGAATTATTTTATTTGTTTCTTCTGCTGATTTAAATTTGTCAATTTCGCCAGTCTTTGAATGAATGGCAATATAACCCTTATTATTTGCAGCACGATCGTAGGCATAACCTATTGCCTTTCTTTTACTGCTAAATATTTTAGTAGGTTTATCGCTATCTTCTCTTCTTACTACCCATTTTTCACCTCTGGGAACCACATGATGTATATTTCTTCCCATTCTTAAACCTCCTTGAGGGTACATGTATCTGGATTTTGAGTTATATAAGATAACTAGAATCAATTTTACAACAAATTGACAAAATTTATAAATTCTGGTGTCGATAATGAGTAGTGGACATAGATAATTATGATTTAAGAATATTAAGAAGTCTGGAGGGAGATAGTAGATTATCGCTATCACAAATAGCAAAACAGACAAATCTCTCTAAAACGCAGGTAAAATATCGTATTGATAAATTAATTAAAGATGATGTTATAAAGATTTTTTATACACTTTTTAATATTAATAAACTTGGACTTATTGCATATAGTATTTATCTGAAAATTGACCAAAGTTTTTTGGATGATAAAGAAAATTTGTATAAAGATATAAAAAGTTTAGATAATATTGTTTTTATCCAATTTTGTGAGGGTTATTATGATGTTCGTTGTATGGTTATTGTAAAAAGTTTATATGAATTTGAGACTATTTTACTTCAGTTGTATGAAAAATTCGGTCAGACAATAGTTGAGGATAGAATGTTTCCAATTTCGCAGATTAATTTTCATCGGGAATTATCTGATGATAAAAATAATACTAATCTATATACTTTACGAGAAGAATCTTTAAATGGTTTGCTTGATAAATATTCTAATGGTTTTGTTGAAACTATTTTTTCGACATTAAATATTAATAGTAGAGTTTCTGCTGTTGAACTTACACAAAAAACAGGCTCTACATTAAGATCGGTATTATATTTTTTGAAGAAAATTAAAAATGAAAGATATGTGTTAGGGCATAGTATTTTGCTTAATACGGAAAAGATAGGTCTTTCAAATTTTATTATTGATATTTCGGTAAAGAAACAATCTGCTTTTGATGAGATTATTTCTTTTTTTATTAGTAATAATGTATTAAGATACTCATATAAACAGGTTGGGATATATAATTTGAGTTTGGATATTATTGTTGAGAGCAATTTGCAGTTTCAGGATATTCTTAAAAATTTTAAATCGCTTTTTGCACAGGCGTATTATGAGATTTCTATTTCTTTAGTTAGTGAGACTATTTTTTCTGGATGGTATAATAAATTATAAGAATAGGCTAGTTTGAACTTTTCTACAAAAACGGGATGGATTTTTGTAACTTTTTAGTAAAATGTAGAGATATTGTATTATATAGGTAAAAATCCAAAAGGTTGTATCCCTGTGTGGAAAAGAAAAATGAACGCATTAGATAAAACAGCATTAGTATTAGTAATAATAGGGGCTATTAATTGGGGATTAGTTGCTTTTGGAATTAATCTGGTACCGATTATTAGTTTTGGAAGTGAAGTTGTAGCAAGTATTATTTATTTGCTTGTTGGAATTTCAGGACTATACGCAATCAAATTGTTGGTTTAATACCAATATTTGACTATAATTTTTAATCATTGAGATTTTTTACATTTAGACATTAATTCTTCATATAGGCTTGGCCTGATATAGTTGTCAATAGTTACTTTGAAATTAGGTTCGTAAGTATCTTTTTTTTTATTGTATTTTTTATGTCCAAGGCCAATTGCTGCTTCTAGAAAACATTCTTCGACTTCTTTTTTTGTTGCGGTTTTGTGTGTTTTTAGAAAATTTTTACAGATACTATCTGCAAAGAAACTTCTAATTATGTGAGGATAAAAGTGAATTCCAGTATAATCAAAAAGGATTTTGGAGAATTCTTCGCTATGTATTGGATGTTCGTGTTCTGTAAATACGAAATCGTTTTGTTTTAGTTTTTTGTGATGTTTTTCAAGAGGTTTTAGTACAAAATCGGGGAATTTTTTTGTTATGTCTTGGGGAATTCCATCTTTTCCTATGAATGCGAAATTTACACTTTCTCCATTTATTTTTATGTTCTTTTTTTGAAGTGTTGTTAAACCTTGATGTTTGTAGTGATGGAAGTATTCAAGGTTTCCTACTCTAATGTTTGTTTTTATTAGGATGTAGAGTGCGATAAATACGATGTCGTTTGTTTTTTTAATGTCGGTTTCAAGTTTTTTTATTATATTTGGATATTGTTTTTCGAATTCATCAACTAGAAGGGCTTTTTTTTCTTTTTCATGTTCTACTTTTTCTATTGAGTATAGATAAGTTTGACTTCCGCTCGGGTTTTCATAGCAGATATCCCAAAGTTCTTTTCCTTCTTTGTTGATTTTTAAATTTTTAGCGTAAAGTGAGAATCCTCCTCTTGCAAGTTCTTTTCCGCTTGGAAGGTGTTTAATTCGTTGTCCTGAAACTCGATTTTTCGGGTCGAGAAATCCTTTGAAAAAATCGTTATTTAGTTCATCAATTAAGAGGTCAAGATTTTGGTTTTCTTCGTAGAATTCGATTATTTCTTTTATGTTTTCGGGAATTTCTTTGTCGAGTAGCCAATCTGATTCAGTTCGAATATACTCTTTTTTGTCAGGTTTTATTCTTTTTGAACCTTTTTGAAAATGTTTTTCTTTTGATTTTGAAGGTCTTTTTGACTGTTTCTTTGTTTTCATCTGATTTGTTTTAGTATTTGGAGTTTTTAAATTTTTTTTGTCTTTTTTAGAAAAGGTTTTTAAATTACAAAATAGAAATTAAATAAATGGATTTGGAATTTGGAATTTGGATGTTTGGATGCTTTGAGAGGAAGAGCTTTCTTTTATGAAAGAGTTGATGGAGAGAATATGTTATTAAGGGCATATCTTGGCCAGGATGAGGATGATTTCCATATTGATTTAGGTAGATTAGGTTTGAATAAAACTCGTGTATTAAATACTGTCCACCCTCATGATTTTGTGTATGGAGATTTAGATTCTATTTCTAAAAAAGTAGAGGATGTGATTTTTCCAAGAGAAAGAATTATGGGTTTGTTTGGTCGTTCTTGTGATTTTATAGGTGTTCGAGAACAATCTATTGGTTCTGTAGTTGAGAGTTATATTAACAGATTTCAATCAAAACAAAGAATTTATAGAAGGGGAGAATTTGATTATAATTCTGGTTCTTTAACCGGTGCGCGACAATAAGTTTATATATAATAAACTTGATTTTTTATTTTATGAGTCATGATTATCAGTGGGAAGTTTTATCTGAAAACCGAATCCCACAAAACAATATTTCTGAGTTTAAGCCAAGATTTGGGCCTGTAGTTACACAGAGAGATGATGATGGAACTGCAAAGAAAGTGAAATTTCAGCTTCTTTTGGATAATTCTAATTCTAGAGTTTTTTTGGTTGGAAATTTTAATAATTGGCAGAGAAGAGATGAGTTCGAGCTTCAAAAGGATGATTATGGAGTTTTTGCAACTATTGAATTGGGGGATTTGGTGAAGCATAGAGATGAGTATAAGTTTTTAGTTGAACAAAATGGGCAGACTTATATGTTTCAAGATCCGGCAGGAGTTTATTTTGGGCATAATTCTAATACGATTTTTTGGGATTTTGAAGATCCGAGTGCGTATAGAATGCAGAATGGTTTTATTAATACTTTTGATAGGACTACAAAAATTGCTCAAACTGATTTGCCAGGACTTATTGTTCATTTTAAACATCAACAGACGGGAAAGATGGGGCATGAAGTTTCAAAGGATGAATATTTTCGTTTTATTGCTGATTCAGGAGTTATTGGAGAGTTGAAGAGGCTTGGTTTTAATACTATTCAGTTTTTGCCTTTTGCACAATCTATTGATGGAGATAATTGGAAGTTTCGGTATTTGGTTCCGTTTCAATATGCGATTCAAAAGAATTGGGGGAGTCCTGATGATTTTGCGTATATGATTGATAAGTTTCATGAGGCTGGGATTGCAGTTATTGGAGATTTTGTGCTTGGACATTTGCCGTTTAAGGATTTTAATGTTTTTGGATTGTCTTGTGATGAGAATGGACTTCAGGTTTGGAAGAGAACGGACGGATATGAAGTTTATATGAAAGAAGAAACTAATTGGGGAACTATGAGGATTGATTTTGATTCTCCGCATGTTAGGGATTTCTTTATTGATTCGGTTTTGCATTTTTTGTGTAGATATCGAATTGATGGGTTTAGAATTGATAATGTTGATGGAATTATTAGGTTTGGAGTTAATGGGGATGGAGAAGAGAGGCCTTGCGGTAGACAGTTTTTAATTGATGTGAATAAGTCGATTTATTCGTATAATCCCGCAGCTTTGGTTCATTATGAGGCGCATTATTTTTATGAGGATAATGCTAAGATGTTAGTTGCGCCAATTGGTAGTGAGGATAGGGCGCTTGGTGCTACTTGTTATAATAGTTCTGATTTAACGTATTATTTTCATACTGAGTATATGTTTAAAACTATTGATAAGATTTCTATGTGGACTTTTAAAGATATTAATGAAGCAAAGGAGTGGGGAAAGAAGAATTCGACTATTGCGGATTTCCATAATCATGATGCTGCAGCAGGTCTTATGGAGATGAGATGTACGGGGGCTTATGCTTATGATTGCATGATTAACAAACAAGAGGAGAATCATGTTCATGCTTTGGGGAAGATTAAGGTTATGGAAGCTTTGATTAATTTTGCTTGTGAGGGCCGTACACTTGATTTAATTCAGACTTTTTTGCTTCAGAGAGGTACTTTTGAGCACGAGAGTTCAATTTGGTGGCATTTGACTTTCAACGAGGTTTCGAAAAATTCTCTTAATTTTAAAAAGGCTGTTAATGAGATTATGGATGATCCTGCTTTTTGGCCTGCAAATGTTTGCAATAGAAAGTATTTGAATGTTGATGATAAGAATAAGGTTTTGGTAATTGAGAGGTTTTGTGAAGAGTCTAGATATATTATTGTAATTAATACTTCGAGTTGGAAGCATCACGATTATAAAGTTGGGGTTACTTCTGAGAGTGATTTTGTTTGCGTTTTAAATTCTGATGAGTTTAAGTATGCAGGTTTTGGTATGGCTAGTTATCCAGAGATTTTAAAAAATCAGCCGAGTCAGAATTTCGAACTTTTGAATCGGGAGTTTGTAGTTCCTGTAATCTCACCTTATGGCGTTTTAGTCTTCAAAGAGAAAAGAGAGTAAATTAATTGCGTTTTTTGGGTGTTTTTTTCGGGTTTAATGTAGTCTTTAGTTAGGGGCTTTCTCGGGGTTAAATTTGCGGTTTTAGGTTTTATTTTTTTCAGAAAAGCTTTGCTTTTGCGGGGCATTAATGCAAAATATTGCATTAAAC
>CAZLRR010000032.1:0-8964 GCA_964562045.1 uncultured Methanosarcinales archaeon | reverse complement strand
TTATGATAATCGGCATAGTTGGAAAGCCAAATGTTGGAAAATCTGCATTTTTTAGAAGTCTAACACTTGCAGAAGCAGAATCAGGAAACTTCCCATTTACAACAATTGATGCAAACTCTGCAATTGGATATGTGAAAATCAAAGATCCAGCAGTAGATTTTGGAAAACATTCAAACCCTAGAGAAGGTTATGTTCACGCAGACTGGAGATTTGTTCCAGTTGAAATTATTGATGTCGCAGGTTTAGTTCCTGGAGCTCACGAGGGTAAAGGTTTAGGAAATAAATTCTTAGACGACCTACGTCAAGCAGATGCATTAATTCATGTAATCGACTTATCAGGAGGAACAAATGAGAAAGGAGAACCAGTCGAATTAAATTCCTATAATCCCGCAGAAGACATAAAATTTCTTGAAAATGAACTTGACCACTGGTTTTTCGGAGTCATAAAAAGGAATTGGGAATCAATTTACAAAAAAATCAAAATGCAAGATATGAAAGTTGAAATTGCACTTGCAAACGTTCTTTCTGGCCTTAATATCTCCGAAAATGATATCTTAGATGCACTAAAAGATCTAAAACTCGATAAAACAAACATTTCAGAAAACTTAATGCCGCTTGCAAAAAAACTTCGTGAAATTACAAAACCCATGGTAATTGCAGCAAACAAATGTGATATTTTACAAGATAATAATTTATGGAAAGAAAAATTCGATAAATTGGTTAAAGAATTTCCAAATCATAAAATAATTCCAGTAATGGCGGAATACGAATTCAATTTAAAAAAAGCCGCAAAAGCAGGAATTTTGAAATATGTTCCCGGAGAAGATAAATTTGAAATCAATGACGAATCGAAATTAAACGATACCCAAAAAGCAGGTCTAAACAAAATTGCAGAAGTTCTTAAAAAAATGGAAAAAACAGGAGTTCAAGATGCGATAGACACAGCAGTTTTCGACCTTCTGAAAATGATTCCACTCTGTCCAGGAGGAGTCTCAAAACTAGAAGATAAAAACGGAAATGTTCTGCCCGATTGCTTTTTAATGCCAGAAAAAACTACAGCACTCGAATTCGCATACAGACTCCACACAGACTTTGGTAAAAACTTCATTCAAGCAGTAAACTGTAAAACAAAAATGCCGATGGGAAAAGATGCAGTTTTAAAAGCAGGAGATATCCTCGAAATTAAAGCAGGAAGATAAATTAAAAACATAAAAAAATAAATAAAATCTAATATTGGTTCTCTTCTTTTTTATCCGATTTGAAAATAAAATAACTAAGTATTCCCAAAGCCAAAACTACTAAAACTACATAAATATAGAAATTTTTCCAAGGATTAGAATCCCTATCTGCAGAAACATCACTTTTTTCAACAACTTTATCATCATTCTGAGTTTCAGAGATATTCTTACTTGCTTCAATTTCAGCATTATAATCAATTACTTCATCATCAGCACTTGGAGGAGCAAAACCTTCTCCAACACCACCCTCATCGTAGTCCTCAACTGAGTCATCAGCACTTGGAGGAGCAAAACCTTCATCAACTTCTCCCGAGTTATAATCTTCTACAGGATCATCAGCACTTGGAGGAGAAAATGCCATAATATTTCCTGCCAAAAGTACCACACATAAAAACAAAAATACCTTTTTCATATATAAAACAAATCTTTCGCATTAAAAAATATTTATAACCACTAATTGTTTCAAAATTACAAAAATTTTATAAATCCAAATAAAAATCTTTATATTATGAGTTTCAAAACTACTAAATTCATGCAGAACTTCTGGCAGTTTAGTAGTTTTTTTTATTTTTTTTATTTCTTTGGGCAAATTTGCTTTGATAAGCTCAAACCTTAAAAGGCCCGAAAAGCTCTTGGTTTGCAGTGAAACAAAGCTTTGGACTTCTAAGACACAAAGCAAACTTTAGTTTGAAAATAAAAAAATTAATACGAAATAACAAAAATAACAAAAGTAAAAAATGATAATGAACTCCCTACCGCGTCCTGAACAACTTGAATCAGAGATGCCAATAAGTGAAGAAATAAGACAAAGAAATCAAAAGCACGTAACAGAAATACGTGAGATCCTTGCAGGAAAAGATGACAGATTATTAATAAATATAGGACCCTGCTCTCTATGGCCACCAGAAGAGTCAATAGAATATGCTCGAAAACTAAATGAATTAAATCCAAAAATAGAAAATGTAATAAAAATAGTTATGAGAGCATACCTGCAAAAACCTAGAAGCACAACAGGATGGAAAGGACTTATATATGGTCCATATGGAGAAGAAGAAACAGATATGGCAAAAGGAATAAGAATGTCAAGAGAACTGCTCTTAGAAATATTAAACCAAACAGAGCTTCCACTCTCTGATGAAGCCCTAAGTCCTGAAAACGGAATATATTTTGATGGGTTACTCTCCTATGTTGCTCTCGGAGCAAGAACTTCAGAGAGCCAAACTCACAGAGAGCACATCTCAAGTCTAGCAGTTCCAGCAGGAATCAAACATCCAACATCAGGAAACTTGCAAAGAGGAATCGAGAGCATAATTGCTTGTCAAGCACCTCACGACATAAACAGAAATTATAATCACATTAGAACTTCTGGAAATGAATACGCACACCTAATTTTAAGGGGTGGAGAAAACGGACCAAATTATGCACTTAAATATTTAGAACAAGCAGCACAAAAACTAAGAGAATCACAAATTTCAAACCCAGGAATTATAGTTGATTGTAACCATGCAAACTCAGGAAAAAATTACTCAAAACAAATTGAAATTGCCAAATATGTTGTAGACCAAAGATTGCAAAACCCCGAACTATTAATAAAAGGACTCATGATAGAATCACACTTAGAAGATGGAAAGCAAATCTCAGTAACTGACCCTTGTTTAGGTTGGGAAAAAAGCGAGAAATTATTACTTGACATAGCTCAAAAACTAAGAAAAAGAAATCAATAAATATTTGATTTTCTCTCCTTTAACTCATTAATATGCTTAATCTTTTCAGCTAAAAAATCATTATAATTGCCCCGAAATTTTTCAATCAAAGTTGAAACAAAATGTCCTCCAATCAAATGCGGAGTAATTACATATTCAGCGCCCAAATCATATAACCTAAAAGCATAATCAATCTCATTTGCAGTAACCATTAAAGTAATTTTATTTTTTTCAGATGCAAAATGTCTTAAAATCAATTGATTAATCTCAAAATCTGGAACTGTTGAAATGATAAGTTTTAATTTTTTAGAATTCAATTCATCAAGCAAATCAGAATCTGAAACGTCCCCATAAATTACTCTAATTCCTTTCTTTTTTAAATTCGAAACAACACCAGGATTATAATCAACAACCAAAACATCAGCATATTTCTTTTGAATAGTCTTAAGTAAAGAATAACCCATTCGATTATAACCCAAAATCAAAACTTCATAATCCTTTTCATCTACAGACTCATAATTTTTTTTAATCTCCTTTGGCTCAAAAACAAATAAAAATCTCTTAAAAAATAAATATAATTTTTCTCCATGTGAAATCATATATGTCGAAGACAAAATAGTAATTATTCCTATAAATGTTACCATCATAACCTCGGGCGAATTAATAAAACCAGCACTCTGAGCCATAACAATCAAAATTAAAGAAAACTCACTAATTTGAGCAACAGTTAAACCCGCCAAAAATCCCGTTTTTGTCGAATACCTAAATACTGACATCAAAATCATAACAATTAAAGGATTACCAGCCAAAACAAAAATAGAAAATAACAATGAAGGTATAATTAAAGGACTAATTTGAGTGAAAATATAACCCAACCTTTGCATAATTGTCATAACCTCTCCTCCCGGAATTACCGGAAACATTTGAGCCCCTAAAAGTAAAAAAAACATAACAATAAAAAAATCCCTTAAAGGTTTAACTTTTGAACTAATCTCCACATTATAATTTGAACTAGCAAAAGCAATACCTGCAAGCAATGCTCCAATTTCTAATGAAAAACCCAAATAAGAAAACAATGCCGCAATTCCAAAACACCAAGCAACAATAAATATAAAAAGCATTTCTGAAGATTTTGCAATCTTATCCAATAATCTTGGAAGCAAACTTTTAGAAAGCTGATAAGTTAAAAAAATAGAAATAATTCCAAAAGCCAATGTTTTTAAAATCTCAAAAGCAATACTTGATTCTGGATCCAAATTCATAAATGCGCTAATAATCATTAAAATGAAAACTGCAACAAAATCCTGTACAATCAAAAAACCCATAGATATTTTCCCATAAAGTTTATCCAAATCCCCTTTATCAGACAAAAGTTTCACAATAATAATTGTTGAAGAAAAGGTTAAAGCAATAGCAATAAAAATAGACGCAACTATTGAAAAACCTAAAAAATAGCCTATCAAAAAACCAAAAAATGACGTAAACAAAACTTGTCCTAAACCCGTAACTAAAGCAATTAACCCAACCTCTTTTATTAATTTTAAATTCAAGTGAAGCCCAACAATAAACAAAAGTAAAGAAACACCCAAATGAGAAAATGTTTCATAACTGGAAGGATCTCGAATTAAGTTCAAAAAAACAGGACCTACAGCAATACCAGAAATAATATAACCAATCAAAAGCGGTTGTTTTAATTTATGCATAATTATTGAAACAATAAAAACCAATGCAAGAACCAAACTAATTTCAATAAAAAACGAACCCATAAAGAAAAATTACAATTATGTCTTTTAAAATATTTCTATTTATAAATGAGTGAAGAAATCTTTATATACCTAAAAGAATTCAAAAAAATATGGTAAAAGACATATTAAATTCTCAAACTTCTCGAACACGAGGAACTGATGCACAAAACTCTAACATTGAAGCAGCAAAAGCGGTTGCAGAAATAGTCAAGTCAACATTAGGGCCCATGGGAATGGACAAAATGTTAATAGATTCAAGCGGTGAGACTGTAATCACAAATGATGGAGTAAAAATTCTAAAAGAGATGGAAATTGAACATCCAGGGGCAAGGATTCTAGTTGAAGTTGCAAAAACTCAAGAAACAGAAGTCGGAGATGGAACAACCTCAGCCGTAATTCTTGCAGGAGAACTTTTATCTCAAGCGCAAAAACTTCTCTCACAAAAAATCCACCCAACAAATATAGTTCAAGGATACAAAATTGCTGCTAAAAAAACACTCGAAATCTTAGAAAAATGTGCAATTTCTATAGATGTGAAAAATAAAAAAGCACTAACTGACATTGCTGAGACTGCAATGACAGGAAAAGTTGCCGATTTATCAAAAGAAAAACTTGCTGAACTATTATTTGAACTCTGCGAACTTATTGGCGAGAAAGAATTCATTCCGAAAGATAAAATAAAAATCATAAAAATCTCTGGAGGAGAAATAAAAGACTCAAATATAATCAAAGGAATCGTATTAGACAAAAACCCTGCAAATCCTAATGTTCCAACCAAAATTAAAAATTCGAAAATTTTACTAGTAGACTTTCCTCTTGAAATCAGAGAACTTGACAACCAAGCAAAAATCAATATCAATTCAGTTTCAGAATATGAACAATTTTTATCTCATGAACAAAGTTATCTTAAATCTATGGCAGAAAAGATAAAAGAAATTGGAGCAAATGTTGTTGTATGTCAGAAAGGAATAGATGATGAAATTGCATATTATCTCGCAAAATCAGGAATTTTATGTGTTAGAAGAGCAAGAAAATCCGATATTGAAAAATTATCTTTTGCACTCAATAATAAAATTGTTTCATCCTATGAAGATATGATTCCAGAAAATCTTGGAAGTGCAAAATTAACAGAAATTAAAGAAATGCTCGGAGAAAAATTCATAATCATTTCTGGTTGCGCAAATCCAAAAGCAGTAACTTTAATGCTTAAAGCTTCAACACAGCACGTTCTTGATGAACTTGAAAGAGCAATAGATGATGCAATTGGTGATTTAAGTTCAATTCTAAAAAGCAAAAAAATAGTTGCAGGAGGAGGAGCTATAGAACTCGAGCTTCACAAAGAACTTTTAAAATATGCAAAAACTTTTGATGGGAAAAACCAGCTTATTGTAAACTCTTTTGCAGAAAGCTTTCTAAGCATTCCAAAAACTCTTTGCAATAACTGTGGTTTGGACGAAATTGAAAGCATGACAAAACTTATCTCAATGCACGAAAAAGGCGATAAAATGGCAGGAATAAATGGTTTTAAAGGCGTTGTAAAAGATACAATCAAAGAAGGAATAGTTGAACCAATAAACATTAAATCCCAAGCAATAAAATCTGCTAGCGAGAGTTGTTCAATGCTTTTAAGAATTGATGATATTATCGCTGCTAAAAGATTGAGTCTTGATGAGAATTTTAATAAAACTTTTTAACACTTTTTTTAAGTTTTTTTAGAAATCTATCAAGCTTTTCTTTAGAGAAAGAACTTTTACTTGCTTTATACAAATCAAAAATGTTTTTAAGTTTAATTCCCGTAAACCAAAAAACACCAAATCTAAGACCTAAATAGTTTGCTTTCCCTGTTAAATATGCTCCAGATTTTGGTCCTCCATAAGTTCTAATTAGAGTTGCAGTTTTTCCAGTTAAAAATTTTTTAGGGACATTTTTTCCCTTCCTATATTGAAAAGCAAAACCTGCCTCAAAAACTCTATCGATGAAACCTTTCATAATTGCAGGCATTCCAGACCACCAAACCGGATAAATAAATGTTAAATGGTCTGCCCACAAAATTAAGTTCTGATATTCTTTTATTAAATCTTTCTGAGAGTTAGGCTTTGTAAAACGAAGAACTGGGTCAAAACCTTCACCATATAGATTGATAATTTCATATTTTATTTTCTGTTCTTCGAGAAATATTTTATATTGTTTTAATAACTCTCCATTTAAAGAATCCTTCTTTGGATGAGCAAATATAATCAGCACTTTTTTTGACATGAATACTTATATGTTTTATATTTTATAAACGCTCTGTTTAATTATAGGCCTCGTATTTTTTTAAACCATAGTGCCAATTAATAAGTGTTCCAATTCCAAATAAAACAATAAAACCAACTAATGGATAAAAATGAATTCCAAAATTTGTAATTTCATAACCTCTAATTAGAGGAACTAATAATAATCCCGTATAATAAAACTCCCATAAATAAAGAAGAGTTTTCACTGGAAATCTTTGAAATAAGGGTGCAGGGTTAGTGTAAAATACTTCTGTGAATTCCCAATATGAATCTCCAATAGAACTTAGTTTATACTTAATAAACTCTAAACTCTCTAAAAATTGATGTATCACAAAAACTAAAATATTTATTAACAATATTATTAAAATGACTAATAAAATATTTTGTGGAACAATTTTAAAATAGATAAAAACGGCAATTAAAAGGAAAAATCTAAATATTGCTGAAATTAATTGCCAGCCCGTTAAAGTATGAAATATATACCCAATAAATGGGTTTAGAGGTTTTGTTAAAAATTGATTCAAATTTCCCTGTGTTAAAGTATAATGTAATTCTTTTCCCCATGAGAAGAAACCTGCAATTATTCCTACAAAATATTGCAAAACATAAAAAATAACAAAATCTGCAACTTCCCAATCAATATATTCATCAAATATATCTCCAATTAAAATAAAACTAAGTAACCCGATAACTGAATATATTATTAAAATAGCTAGACTTGTATATAAATTAGTTTTATACTCAATAGTATTTATCCACATAAGTTTGAAATTCGCTTTGAAATAATTCCAGTTTCTTCCCATTTTAATTAAAAGCCTCATAGATTTCTTCAATCTTAATTAAAAACTCTTTAGCTCTTTTTAAAGATGTTTTTGCTTTTGAAGTTTCTGCAATTTGTCCCATAAAATATGTAAAGTTTCTTCTTTTATTTAATTCAAAATTATAATTATCAAATAAATTATTTGTAGAATTCTCGCTAAAATTTAATAATTCTTCGCTCTCTTCAATTGCTTCTTTATAGTTTTCAATATAGTTTTCTTTAATCTTATCATAGAAATAATAAATAAAAGCATGAAAAGTTGCTTTATGTATTCCGATTTCTGAGTCAATTTTCTTATTCTTTTTTGCTAAAAGTGCAGTTACAGCAAAAAACATAGAATAATAAGAAGCATTAATTACCCACATTTGAGAATTTAAATTTTCTTCTTCAATAAGTTCTAAAAGCCTTGAAGCAGTCTCAATTGAATGATGTGATTTTTCTAAAAAGAATTTAGATTCTCCCACAATAGAAGTTTTAATCTTTTTATTTTGAATTAAATTTGTTATAAATTTTCTACTTTCTTCTAGTTGTTTTTTATCCATTTTTCTTATTTAGTAATTGAATGAAATTTTCAAAGCCCGTTAAAACCTTATGATTTTTGAGAATTTCTTGACCTAAATTTAAACCTTTTGAAAAAAATAAATCCAATAAATTTTCTTTAGAGATGAAATTAAAATCTATATTGTATAAAGATAGTTTATTCTTTATTTCTCTTTGGATTTTCTCATTTTCTGTTAGAAATAATAAATCTATATCTGAGTCTTTTTTATTTGTGTTATTAGCAAAGGACCCAAAAAGAATTGAAGTTGGCACATTTTCAATTTTTCTTAATATTTCTATTATTTTTGTTATTTTAGAATTTGTTTTTTTTGTTCTAGAAATTTCAACTATAATATATTCTTCGTGAAAATTTTCAAAATCTAAGGAAATTACTTTTGAATTACCAATTGTCTCAAGTATAATTAATTTTTTATTTTCTAATTCTTTTACTATTCTAAATGTTTGCGGGTATTTTTGATTTAGTTTTTCAGATAAAGAATGAATAGTATATTTAGAAGTTAAATCATCAAATAATAATTCTAAAACTTGTAGTTCATTTTGCTTTAACATCTTTATTATAGTATTATAACTATTTTGTTATATATAAAGCTTTTGGTTAATTAAACGCCTCATATCTTTTTA
>CAZLRR010000031.1:0-9392 GCA_964562045.1 uncultured Methanosarcinales archaeon | reverse complement strand
CCCAAATAAAACGATATCTTTATATATCTTAAGATATATTAATAATTATGACAACACAAATTAATTTAAAATTTCAAGATGATTTTTATGAATTAGCAAAGAATTTTGCTAGTTCACAAGGTTTTATGAGTATCCAAGAACTTGTTAGACAAGCATTAAGAGAAAAGATATTTGATGAAATGGAATTCAGTGAAGAATATAAGAAAGTTTTAGATAGTAAAGAAGCAAACACTTTCTTAAGTGTGGAAGAAAGTGCAAAATATCATGAGGAATTAAAGAAAAGAGCAGGATTGCAATAAAGATGAAAAGAAAGTTTAAGTATAGTCATCTTTTCAAAAAGAAGTTAGACAAATTAAAAGGACAGGAATTATTAAATATTTTATCCAAAGTAGAGGAAATTATCTCGATTGATGATGTTAATATATATAAGAATTTAAAACATAATTTAAAGATGTTTAAAAGAGTTCATGTAAATAATTCTTGGGTAATTTTATTTTTTGACGAAAAAAATCAAATTCATTTTGTTGATTATTTATCTCATGACAATGCATATAAATCAGATAAAAAAACTTTGAAAAAATATAAAAATCTAAGATTTGATTAAAAATAATTTCAAATACTCCCTTAATAATAGTCTCGCCTTTGGCTCATAATTTCTAAAACAATGGCTTCACCCAGTTAAGTTGCAGTCTCCCCACTGAACAACGATTTGTTTTTGACTCTAATCTTGGAATGGTTGGCAAAACTGAAACAGATTTAGATAATAAAGAAGAACTTTGTGGACTTACAGACAAGGAAAAATATAGTAAAAACGCTATTTATTTAGAATTTTAATTAGAGTAGATTTTCATAAAATTCTAGTAAATATCATTTTTGGCACATAGTAAGCACTTTTTGATTCTAATTAATTATTGTGCTTACTATAGAACTTTATTTTGATAATGAGACTGGACATTTTTCCATGAAAGTTAAAGACAATACTCCAGAAAGAAAACTTGAACAAATACTTAGACTTTCAACTTCTTTATTCGAGTAACTAAAGAACCAACTAAAATCTTCCCATCAATTTCAAACTTTTCAGAATTATTTTCAACACGCAAGACAACAGCAGACTTTAAAACTTTTTTCAAGCCGTTTTTAGAACGAATATGAAACAAATTCGCACTCTCAAACACTAACTCTCCAGAAATGCCCATTAAGTTCTTATTTGAAGAGTTAACAACCTCAACTTTAGAACCAATTAAAGACTTACAAGTCAAATTTACATACAATTCTTTCTTGCCTGAGAGTTTCATTTCTTACTCTCCTGCTCTTCTTTTTCCTGTAAATCAACTAAATACTCCTGAATTAAAATTAAGTAATCTTTGTAAAGCTTAGGTAACCTCCGAATTGTGACCATAGTTATTCTCTCATCCAAATCCAAATAATCCTGTGCAAGTCTATTCCTAAAACCTGCAGAAGAAGCAATCTTTTCAAAAAATTCCAAATTATCTTTAAAAAACTCAATCAAAGACAAATTCTTAAAACTATCATAATAACTATCAAAATCAATATTCTCCTCAAACAAAATCAAATCATTAATTTTTGTTGCACACTCAATTACCTCCTCAGCAAGTCTTTCCAAGGATTTCTTCAACAAATCTTTAACCCTTTTTGACAAATTTTTATCTTCCAACTCATTCAAACCAAATTCAATTTCTTTTAAATTCTCAGTTAAAAACATAACATACTTTGCAATAATCTCATAATCCATTTTTCATACTCAATAAATTTTTCCTCAAAAATTCCTTTGCCAAATCAGAATATCTCTGTTTAGATTCCAAATAAATCATTTTAGACTCAGACTTAAATCTCTCAAAAAAATTCTTTTTTCTCTCATAAATACACTTGCCAAATTCAAAAATTTCATACCTTAACTTAGGTGAACTATGAGTATTTAAATTAACCAAATCAACTTTTTCATTAGAAATTAAAGCAACAATTTCTTCCCACAAACTCATTTCCTCACTAACATTTAATTTTTTTTCACGATAAAAAGCAAAATCCCAATCAGAATCTAACTTGTTTGTATTTTTTGCTCTAGAACCAAATAAAACTAACAAATCCAATTTATACTTCTTAGAAATCAGTTCAAGTTTAGTTTTATATTCAAACATAATAAATATTCTTTAAACAAATTTATAAAATTAACGAAAAATCTAAGTAAAAAAATACATAAAACCTTAAAATTAACCACAAAAAATAATTAGATACTTTCAATTAGTACAAGGCATTTGAAACCGAAGCGTAGTTTAATACATAAGGTTTCAAATAACGAAGTAATAGTTGAAATAGCTAATTATTTCTTAACTACGTGAATTGAATCACGACTAAAACCATTCTCAACTAAAATGTCGATTAAATCATCAGTTCTGTCGTTGTTTCGCTTAGCAAGTAAAACTTCAATAGTATTTCCTTTAATAGTCCCTGCCGTAGCCATCTTATTTTTAATGTTTTTCATAAGATTCTTTAATGCATCACCGTCAAGATCTGCACCTTTAACGATGGCCCATAACTTACCATACTTTCTTCTTTCTAATTTAATTTCAATCTTTGAAGAGCTTTTGGATGTATCATCAAGAAGATCTTGAAGTTCATCCGGAAGACCCGTAAATAGTTCTTTTGACATTGTTTTTTTATTCCTGATTTAATATTGTTTTAATTCTTGCAATATCTCTCTTAACTACCTTTACTCTTGCTTTCTTTTTTAAGGCATCTTCACCAGCTAAAGAAGCAGAACTTAAAGAAAATAACTCTTTTTTAAGAGTTCCAAGCAATTTCTCTAATTCCTCCGGTTTCTTTTTAGTTATTTCTAATTTTTTCATTCTTCAACTACCTCTTTTACTTCTTTTTTTTCAGCTGGAGCTTTTCTAGAAGAAGGTTTTTCTTCTTTAATAACTTCTTCTTTTTTCTCATTTATAATCTTTTCTTCTTTTTCTTTAGGAGTTGTTGTTGCAATTTCATGATAAATTACTTTATCAGGCAATGGAGTGTCAGGAAGCATTATTGAAACTTTAATTCCTACAACACCAGTTTTTAGTGTTACATGATCAATTGCGTGATCAATTACATAATCGCTGATGAAACCAGTTTTCTTAATGTAACCTTTTGCAAATCTCCAGGATTTTGCCCTTGATGAAGGAAGTTTTCCTGAAAGTTTAATCTCACAACCTAGAGCCCCAGCATCCATAATTGCAGTCATTGCTTTAAATCCAGTTAATTTGAATTTCTGAGAACCAAAGTTACTTAGATTATTAGCAATAGTTTTTGCCATAATTGCAGCCGATAAACTAGCGTTTTTAACTTCACCAATTTTAATCTGAGGATTTTCAAATTTGAATTCATCTTTCAAAACTTGTGTTAGTTTCTTAATGTTTGAACCCTCTCTCCCAATAACCAAACCAGGAACTGAAGTATAAATTGTAATTCTCTCACCAACAGGAGAGTTTTCAAGTTCAATTTTATCAACTGGAACTCCCCTCATCTGTTCTTTTAAGAAGTTACTAATAACGAAAGTTTTTAATTTGTCTCCAATAATTTTTCTCTCAATCATTTTTTAGCAACCCCCACAATAATTTCTACATTAGTAGATTTCATTCTTCTACCCATATTTCTTCCCATGTGATATCTGTTTGCTCCTTTTCTTGTTGATGCAGAAATAATTCTTAGAACTCCGGAAATTTCCTGTTCTTTTGCATTCTTTTCAGCAGATTTTACAAGTCTTAGGAATTCTTTTGCAACACTAATTGGGTATCCTCCAGCTGCAATTCCTTTACCCCTTTTATGAGGCATTTCTTGATTAAATCTTGTATAAGGTACAACAGCATCCTGCTCTGTAACCTTTGATAAAAAATCAATTGCGGTCGATACTTTTTTTCCTTTAATTGCTTTTGCAACTTCAACGGATTTTTTTAATGATATCTGAAGGTTGAAACCGCAAGATCTTGCCATTGTTTCTTTGTTGAAATTTTCAAACGCATATTTTTGTGCCATTTTTATTTCTTATCTCCTCCAGCATGTTTAACACCAATTTTTCTAGTAGGTGCAAGCTCACCAAATCTCATTCCAATCATTTCTGGATCAATTGTAACTGCAATAAACTCTTTACCAGTATATATTGAAATTTTTTGACCTGCCATTTCAGGAAGAACATACATGTCACGAACATGAGTTTTGATGTTTTTCTCACCAGCCCTAATCTTCTTCAAAAGTTTTTCTTCCTGTTCTGTAAATCCTCTTTTTAATTTTCTTCTAAAATCTGAAGTCAATAATAAACCTAGTTCTTCAAGATTCATTTTCTGAAGTTCTTCAAGGGATTTTCCTTTAAATTTGAATACTTTATCTTCTGCCATCTTTATTTGTTCCTCCCTGTGTGTTTAGGCCTTAACATACCAACTTTTCTACCAGGCGGAGCATTGTGCGGAGTTTGTGTAGGACGACCTTTTCTTAAGGACCTTGTACCACCATGAGGATGGTCAACTGTACTCATTGCAACACCAGATACAACTGGATATAATTTGTTTTTCTTTGCTTTTTCTTTTGCTTTAAGGCCTGCTTTCAAGAATGGTTTTTCAGTTCTACCTGCACCACCAATCTGACCTACAAATGCTCTACATTTATCGTTAAGCAATTTTTCTTTTTTTGATGGAAGTGCAATTTTTACTGCATTTTTCAAATGTGAAACAACAGTTGCAAATGAACCTCCAGCTCTCACTAATTTTCCTGAATCTCCCGGAGTTAATTCAATGTTATAAATATTTGTTCCTTCCGGCAAATTTTTTAACATGTAAGCGTTACCCACAATAATTTCTTCTCTTGGAACAGATTCTCTTTGATCTATATACATTTTCTTTCCAATAAAAGCTCCTTCAAATGCAGGGATTAGAGTTTCTCTCCCATTTTTATATCTAATATGAAGAAGTGGAGCACTATGTCCTCTTGAATGAACAATATCAACTACTGTTCCTTCAATTACTTCATCTTTATTATAGGAATTATAACCAATTTTTCCTGCAAAATGAAAACTATTGGATCGGTATGTCTGGGATCCTTTTCCTCTTCTTTGTTGTATTAATCTCTTACCCATTTTAGAATACCTCCAAAGTACTTGCAAGATCTCCAGCAGCACCCTCATCAACAAAGGCTACAATTGCTCTTTTTTTACCATTAATTGCATTCATAGTTTTAACTGATTTAACTTTTTTACCAAACTCATTTTCAATTAAAAGTTTAATCATAGGTTTACTTGCATATCTTGCTACCTCAAAAGTTAATTTGTTTTCAAATTCAATAAGTCTTGTTGCTTTTTCTGAAACAATAACTTTTTCAACTACGTCATAAAATTGTTTGGAGAGTTCTTTTTTGAAAACTTCCTCAACATTTTTATCAGCTGCCATTTTAAGCTAGTACCTCCTTAAATTCTTCAATTGCAGATTTTGTGAAAATAACTGCTCTTCCAGGTTTTTCACTCATTCCAAAATCGCTAGCCATTAAAAATTCTGGTGTTACAACATCAAAACCTTTAACGTTTCTAACTGCTTTTAATAATGGAGCTTCTAGTGATGAAATAACAACAAGAGGACCTCTTTTAACTTTGTATTTTCTTCCTCTCATTTTACCGATTCCTGCTCTGATTTTTGTCTCAGAAGTTCTTTCTATTTCCTGAGCAAAACCAAGTTTCTCTAAAACATCTTTGAAATCCTTTGTTTTTGTAATTGTTTCAACTTTATCATCTAATACGAACGGATAAGATGTTGGTAATTTCTGACCATTGGATTCTACTACTTCTTTGTTTAAAGAAGCTAAAACTCCAGAAACTAGAGCCTTCATCCATTCTTTATTGTTCATATTTTTGAATGTGATTTTCTCAGCTTTAGGCGGGTGAGCTCTTCGTCCACCAACAGTGTTAGGGGCAAAAGCACCAACAAATCTAAACTGAGTACCTCTTGACCACATTACTTTTCTTGGAGTTCTTGATCCCCCCCTACCATAAGTAGTCCTTAATTTTCTTCTTCTTTTAGATAAGCTAATAGCAGATCTTCTTCCTGCCATTGGGTCTGCACCAGAAGGACTTCTGAATAGACTATTTTCTGCAAGTACTGCTTTTTTGAAAATGTCTGCTCTTACAGATCCTTCAAGGTTTAGCTCCACTTCACCTACCTTCTTTGCATCCTTATCTATTACTTGTAATTTCATTTTTTAACGTAAGTAATTTGTGGAGCAACTTTTGGATATCTCTTGTTTGGTCTTGCTGCTCTTACCAGAGTCACCATTCTTTTTTTTGGACCCTGAAGACTTCCTTTAACTAGCAAGAACTCGGATTTAACAAGTCCATAGTGCTCAAATCCTTCTTTTGGATTTATTTCTTCTGGATTATCGGATACTTTTAATATCCATTTGTTCCATTCAGTTCTCTCGTGGAATCCGTGTTGACCAGGCAGAGGGATAGTATTATCCACTCTTGAAGGTGTCCATGCACCCATGTTACCTGCGTGTCTTCTTTGTTTCTCGGATTTATGTGATGTTAGTTTAACACCAAATCTTTTAACAGCACCTTGATGCCCTTTTCCGATTGTGATTCCGTGAGAGTCTACCAGTTCTCCGCCGTTGAATACTTCTGAGGCTTTTACTTCCTGACCTAGTTTAGATACTGCAAATGTAATCTGGTCTTCAATTGAACCAGAGACTGCAAGTTCTAAAACATCAGGTTTCTTTTTACCAATTGTTGTTTCAGAAGGTATTGTTACAACTTTAATTCTTACTTGTTCAACATCATTTTCTTTTGCAAGTGAAATGATTTCTTCTGCAGTAGGAACTTTAGCGGATTTTTTTTGTAAATCAACTTTCCTATCAAGGTATTTATCCTTCAAAGGAACACTAATTTCTTTTACAATCTGTAGATTGTCTCTTTCATCCATAGCTAATAATTTTACAGACATAACTTTTACAGGAGGGCATTCCACAATAGTTACGGGCACATTAATTTTCGTACCTTTAGTTAATGTATGAGAAAAGTTATCAATTAACATAACATTTGTCATACCAACTTTGTAACCTGGAAATCCCAAAAAGTTAGATTCTTTAAGGTCTGCTTTAGTTTTCCAACTATTAACCACGGCGATAGGCTTAGCTGCCCTTTTTCTTGGCCAGTAAGCTTTACTTCCTCTTTTTCTTGTACTTGAACTTCCCATTTTCTAGGTAATTGCCTGCCAGGTTGCGTATCGAGCGATAAAGAAATTGAGATTTTAAATGTAAACTTGGTTGCCAAATCTCCGATTTGAGGGAGGTTTGGGGAAATTAAGTTTATCTCAATTTCGACTCGCGCGAATTAAGTGCATTGCCTATTTTTTAAGCAGGATTACACAATTTAGAATTATGTAATAATAATATGAATGAGAATCGTTTTATAAATATTGCTCTAATGACAGGAAAAATATATAAATGAATTAGATTGGATTAAATTAAAATGGTATTTGGATTTGGAAAATCAAGAAATGATATATTTAATGACGTGATTAATTGGATAAGTAAAATTCAATTTCAAAAAGGACAATTGGCTCAAGATGAAAAACAATATGAACAAAAAAGACAGATTATTTTATATTGTAATAGAATAACTGAAGAAAACTTAAAACCTTCTGAAATGGATAAAACACAACTTAAGAAACTCTCTAAAGAGTTAGAAAATTTACATTCTGCGATATATAAAACTTGGAACTATGACCATAAAAAAAATCCTGGAGATTTACTACAAATGTTAGTAAAATTTAATAATTATTATCTTGATGAAAACAAGCAAGAAACAATAAAATTTACTAATTCTAGAGCAGCATAACTTTTATAAATCATTTCTAATTCTTTTTATATTGAGTAAAGGTTGGCGAGGATAGATTTTAAGCTTGAGCGGACCTAAAACAATTTTACTCGAAAAGGTTCTAACGAACTAAAAGTCACGATTGGCTTAAGATTTAATAATCTGAAAAATTAAAAATGGGATACTTAAAGTATTTGAAAGAAGCTTGGAAACAACCTAGAAAAAATTTAGGTCAAGCATATAAAGATAGACTTTTCCAATGGAGAAGAGAGAATACTGTTGAGAGAGTTGAAAAACCAACTAGAATTGACAGAGCTAGAAGTTTGGGATACAAAGCTAAACAAGGTTTTGTAGTTGCAAGAGTTAGAGTAATTAGAGGAGGAAAAAACAATCCAACAATCCATAAAGGAAGAGATGGAGGAAATAAGTCTTCAAAGATTACGCAATCTAAAAACTATCAATGGATTTGTGAAGAGAGAGCACAAAAAAGATTCCCTAATATGGAAGTTCTTAACTCATATTGGGTAGGACAAGATGAGAAATATTACTGGTATGAAGTTATTATGGTTGATCCTTACCACCCACAGATTGTGTTTGATAAAGATGCTGGCTGGATTTTCTCAAACAAACAAACTAGAAGAGTTTTCAGAGGACTTACAAGTGCTGGTAAAAAATCCAGAGGTTTAAGAAATAAAGGTTTCGGTGCCGAAAAAGTAAGACCTGGAATTAATGCAAACGGAGGTAAATTAAGGTAAAATGGCAAGATCACAATTTAGATCAAAAAGAAGTGTTAGCGGTAAGAAATATGTTGCTCTGAGAAAAAAGAGGGCTAGCGAACTTGCGGGAGCTCCTGCTTTAACTCATATTGGTGTTAACAGATTAAAAGTTAAAAGAGTTATGGGAGGAAATAGCAAGAAAGCTCTTCTTAGAGGAGATGTTGTTTACGTTGCAAATGGAGCTAAAACGACTAAGCTTGCAATACAAAGCGTAGTGAATAATCCTGCAAACATCAACTATACAAGACGTAATATTATTACAAAAGGTTGTATTGTTAAAACAGAGAAAGGAGATGTTAAAATCACATCAAGACCTGGACAGGAAGGAGTTCTTCAGGGAGTTTTAGTTAATAACTAAATTTTTACTTTTATATTTTAATTCTATGTCTAAGTTATGCGTTTTCCAGAAATTTGAATTTATCTCTTACTTTTAAGACCTCGGCGTGTGGCTGAAAGTTTTGATAGAATTAATTATTTTAACAACGAGAAATTTGGGTTTTTAGATGTAACATTGGTTGCCGAGCAAAGCGAGGGGGAGGCTTGGGGGAAAACTCAATTAAACCAAATTTTTACTATCTAATATAACAAAATGCCAACTTTTTTCTTACAATTTAAGATTATTTCAAACACCTAAAATAAAAACGCATAGCTTCAGTTCTATACACAGACATTAGTCTCAGTTACAAAGAAATCTATAAGTTATAAAATTAAAATAAAGAAAAAATCGCTGACTCACTCTATCTCCACCCTAAAGGATGGAGTAT
>CAZLRR010000030.1:6318-9637 GCA_964562045.1 uncultured Methanosarcinales archaeon | reverse complement strand
ACTTCTTTCCCTTTTTTAGTCAGTTCATAAAATTTTAAATGGTAATCCTCTGGGTTCTTACATTCAACTAAACCTTTACTTTCAAGTTGTTTTAATGTGTTGCTGACATTAGCAAGATTAAGTTTCAATTCATTTTTCAATTCAGTAGTAGTTTTAGCCCTGTTTTCCAATGATTTAACAATTCCCTTTCTACGAGTTCCTTGTAAGACAAAACTAAGGTCTGAATAATCCCTAACATTATAATAACATACCAACAATATAAGGAAAGTCGTTATGATGTTGTCGCAAAGTATTTAAAGAATTAAAAATAAAAAATAATATTATGGAACAAACATTAAACTCTACTCCTAAATGGATTTGGATAGTAAATTTGGCAATTGCTTTGTTTTCAAGCATTGTTTCTATGCTTTTAAACGCTTATGATGTGGCGTTTTTTGGTTTAATAGTGTTATTTGTTATTAACCTTATAATTTTAATATTGAAATTTGTTAAAAAGTATAGACTTGATGCAACTTATCCATTTATTTTTACAATATTGATGTATTTTAGTATTCCATTTATTGAATTGATAATATACAAAGATAATTATTCAGGTATCAGTACAGGAGTTTTAATTTATACTTTTCTAATTTACTCAATTTATACAGGCTCAAAACTATTTATGAAAAATGAATAAGATATTAAAATATTCAATTTTTATAACATTGATAATTATAATATTAGTCTCAGGTTATATTGGCTATAAATGGTATGACCGTTATCTATGGGAAAAAGAAGATTTGGCTCAAAGAGTAGCATCAAGTAATCAACAACAAGAACCAATCAAAGAAACTTATTACCAATCAGAGCAACCAGTTTATACAACTTCCAACATAGAAGTTATAGAATTAGAACAGCAAATCAAACAAACTGAAATGCTATTGGAACAAAGGGAGTATGAGTTAGAGCAATATAAAAACTATACTAAAAAGCAAGACCAAGAAATAAACGAGTTATCACAAAAAAGATTAATGCTAAATGCAGAATTAAGAAATTTGGAAAGTTTATATGAAAATGCAACAGGCGAATTATACTCTGCTAACAAGAAACTTGAATATGCAGAACCTATTGTTGATAGATACCAAAGAGGAATTAATTTAGGAAAGTATCATACTTTACTTGGCGATTATGAAGATTACGCAGAGCCTTTAATTTTAAAATATTTAGGGCTACAAGAACCAACAGCACCAGTAACAGAAGAACAATTATGGGACAGGGCAAGTAAAATTTATGATTGGATTTCAGCAAGATATACTTATTGTGGTGATAGAGGTTTAAGGTTTGGAAGTTCATATATACAATTCCAGTTTTTTAGTCCTGATGAATTATTGTCTGTTGATAATCATTGGTGTGGTGATTGTGATGATTTTGCTACTTTGTTTGCTGGTTTAATGTATGCATCAGGAGTGCCACACGAAAAAGTTTATGTTGTTTGTGGTGAGGCTGATACTGGAGGTCATTGTTGGAACTGGTTAAGTGCAGGTGGCAGAATTAGAACTATTGATGGTGTTTGTACGCAAAGTAAATCCGTTATAGATGTTTTAGGTCACAAACTATGGGAAAAAGAAAACTATCCATTTCCAGCAACATTTGGTGATGCAAAATGTTTTACCAAATATGAGCCATATTTTATGATGACGCCTGAAAATTTTGCAAAGTTAAATATTACATATAATTAGAAAAACAAAACAAAAAGGAATATTTAAAAAATCGGTATTGGAATTTTTTAATAATCTACTTTATATAAAATTTATGGGCAAATATTACCAGTTTTTTAAAATATTTAAACCTTTGGGACAAGTTATTTTTAGTCTTTTAGTGGTAAAATAAAGGGGCTAAGCGTTTATACTAAACAACATAAAAAGTGTTTGAGAATTAAGCGACAATAGGCTAATTTTTGGCATTAATTGTGCCAGAAACTACAATTAAATTAATAATAAATGTTATAATAAAAACTATTTCTAAAAATGTATATGAAAATATTTGTTAAAGGGGATTATTTAGATTTTGAGGCTCCAATATCTATGACAGAACAACAAAAAGAACATTTCATAAGTTTTATGAAAACTGAATTTGGCAATATCAAAGTTAAAAATATTGTTGAGCCAGTTAGAACTTTTAACAAAAAAGAACCAACTAAAAATATAAAATGGGGTGTTGATGAGCATTTAATTTTATTTTCTGAAAAATCTAATGAAGAATTATCAATAGAATTAGGTATTAGTGAAATGGCTATTAGAATGAAAAGAGGGGACTTTATTCCTGCTTTTTATACTTGGGCTAAAAAAAGAAATTATTCAAATAAAATCAATAAGAAAATGATTGCAGAATACTTTGAGGATAAATAATGGGAATAGAAATATTAAACGGTGACAAAGAGGGTATTGATTTTTCAGAGCCAATTATAGTTGATGAAAAGCAAAAAGAATCCATAATAAATTATTTTAAAAAAAATTATAAGGCTGTTGAAGTTATCTCTGTTAATGAATTTAGAACAGATAGACTTGGAGTAAAAGAATTTAAAAGGGAGTGGTCTGAATTAGAATTAGAATTACTTTTAAAAATGGATTTAGATACAGGCAATGTTGCAGAACTTTTAGGTAGGACTTGGATGAGTGTTGATATTAAGAGAGGTCAATTTGTAAGTGATTTTATAGGATGGAGTTATAAACAAGGTTATCCTGACTTGTTAAAAATTCCTAATATAAAAAGTCTGATTAAAAAATTTTTAAAAGAAAAAGAAGATTTGATTAAAGAAAAAAGAAGTAAGCGTAGTAATTATACTAAACAAATAAATGAGTTAAAAAAAGAAATAGAAATAAATCAAGATATATTATCTGAGTTGAAAACAAATGATTTTAGGAGTAAAGTAAATTTTTTAATTGAAATGAAAATGCCGTATTATAATAAATATAAAGATATTGATTCTTATATTAAGATTAAAACTAAAGAAACAAAAGAAAAACTCCTAAAACTAAATTCAGAATTAAATAATTTGATTGATGAAAAGGAAAGGATTTAATAATCCTCAGGTTTCATAAATGTAATTCATTCAGCATTTAACACAACTCTAATTTTATTCTTTTCAATAACACTTAACTTTCAATGATTATCTTCTTTATCTGGTTTGCTAAGCAGATCTAAACCTTTTTTTACTAAGGCATCTCTTTCAACAAAATCCTCATAACCCTCACTAAATAAATTAGATGTAAATACAATTCTAATTTTATTTTGAGTAATACCTACCATAACAAACACACCATTATCAAGTGCATTATCC
>CAZLRR010000030.1:0-6218 GCA_964562045.1 uncultured Methanosarcinales archaeon | reverse complement strand
CATCAAACATTTTACTACCTCCATCTTTCAAAACCAGATTTAACACAAATTTGTTTATTTCTATAAATCACTTTGAATTTATGCTTACAATCTTTAACGATTGCCACATTGCTTTTACTTGATTTCTTTACAGAGCTGACACTACAACTTCCATTATTTTTTTCCATTCTTTTAGAAATTAAATTTTAAACTTATCCTTAATTCTCTCCTTAATAAATGATCATTCTTATAAACACCTCTAAATAAGATCAGATCACAATGAAAACGTACATAGCAATTGAAATAGGAAATTCTGCATACACAGAGTTTCTAATGAAAGATAATAAATTCCATCAAACACAAGATGCAATATTTTTAGGAGAAGTAAAAGCAAACTCCCCAGAAGAAGCAGAAGAAAAAATAAAACAAAATACAAGAATCTATGATAAAATTAAAATTTATGAAATAAATCGTAGACCCTAAGTATATATTTCAAATATATAGTCATTTATAAATATCAGTACATTCAAATATACATAGCTTTATAAATAACTATATACTATAATTAATAAAATGGACATTTTGACTTTGCAAAAACAAAATCCTTGGTGGGAAAACTCTTTAAGAATCAACGAAGATAAAAAAATTGTAGAATACCAACAATCTCCAGTAAAATGGGAGCCAAGAATTCTACACTATATAGACTTGGAAAAAAATGCTTTATATAGTATAAGGGGACCAAGACAAGTAGGAAAAACAACACTAATAAAAAATACAATAAAAAAACTTATAGAAAAACAAACTGATGCAAAAAATATATTTTTCTATACTTGTGACATATTAAAATCCCCAGAAGAACTAATTGAAATAATAGAAACATACACAAATTGGATAAGAAAACTAAATAATAACAGAATATACATATTCCTAGATGAAATCTCAACACTAAAAAACTGGCAAAAAAGCCTAAAATTTTTCATAGACACAAATAATTTACCAATGACAATAATCGTTACTGGTTCTCATACAATTGATATAAAACAAAGTGTTGAACAAATGCCTGGGAGAATAGGAGAAAAAGAAGGAGTATCTTCACACAAAATACTATTACCAATGAAATTTGCAGAATATGTTCAAACAAAAGATCCAGACTTACACAACAATTTAATCAAAATAGGAATTTGTGACCAAAAAACAAGAAAAGAAGAATTTCTAAACATAATTTCAGGAAAATTACCAAAATCCGTTTATGAGATTTTAGTTTATCAAAACAAATTAGATGCCTTATTAGATGAATATCTAATCACTGGAGGAATAATGATTGCAGTAAATGAACATGAAAAAAATAAATATATCTCCTCACAAATTTACGAATTATACTTAAAACAGATAAATGCTGACATAACAAGACAGGGAAGAGATGAAAGAACTGCAAAACAAATATTACTTGCAATACTTGAAAGAATAACAACACCAACAAGTTGGAATAATATAAAAAACAGAGCAGATATACCAACAATTCCTACTGTTCAACAGTATGTATCTATTTTAGAAAATATATTTTTACTATCTACAATCTACAAAATAGACTTAGATGGTGAGCAAAAACATCTTTCTGATAAGAAAATATTTATTCAAAATCCATTTATGTACCATGCTTTAAATAACTGGGTAAATAACCCAACTTCTGATGCATACAAAGACTCTGAAAACTATTTAAAAAATCCTGAAATAAAATCAAAATTAATTGAAAGTTTAATTGCAAATCATTTAGCAAGAGCAGCATATAATTTTAAACCCTCTGACTTATTTAACTCCTCAGATTACCTCTTTTATGCAAAAACAAAAAAAGGTAAAGAAATTGACTTTATCCTTAAAACACCTCTAGGACTAAGGCCAATTGAAGTAAAATATCAAAACCAAATAAACTCAGAGGATTTTATTGGAATAAGAAAACTTAAGTCTGGTGTTTTATTAAGTAAAAACAAATTAGAACAAAAAGACTTCATTTCAATAATTCCTGTAAGTCTTTTTTTATTGTATATATAAAATATAATTTAAAAAAACTTCCTTATTAACAAAAGTGTTAATAAGCCTAATCCTTATTAACGTTTTTTCGTATTTTTGTTAATACTTACCAACATAATTAACAAAAACGCACTATTTTGTTAATAAAAACCAAAACCTTTATAAATCATAAATGCTAAAATAAATTATGGATAAAACAGAATTCACTAATCCTTTTGGAGAATTAGTTGAAATTGAAGATAAAAGATGGGGTAATTATCTCTCATTCGTGCCAAATAAGCTACCTCCTGAAATAGAATTCGACAAAAAATTAGTTTTAGCATTAACAAAAGCTGAGGCTACATTATCAAAACTCTCAGGAGTAGGACTACTCTTACCCAATCCCGATTTACTAATAACTCCTTATTTGAAAAAAGAAGCTTTATCTTCTTCAAGAATTGAAGGGACTAGAATTTCTTTAGATGAATACTTTTTATCAGAAGCAAATGAAAATCAAGAAAATAATATTGACGCATTAGAAGTTTTAAACTACATTCAAGCTACAAACTATGCATTAAAAGAAATTAAAACAAAACCAATCACATTAGAATTAATAAAAGAATCACATAAAATCTTAATGAATAACGTTAGAGGAAATGATAAATTTCCAGGCAAATTCAGGCCCATTCAAAATTGGATTGGTCTTCCTGGTTCAAAACCTCAAAGTGCATATTTTGTGCCACCACCCATAGAAAAAATTGAAACTTTAATGCAAGAAATGATAGATTATATGGACACTTACGATGAAATGCCAATTCTAATAAAATGTGCTCTTATGCACTATCAATTTGAGACGATTCACCCTTTTTGTGATGGGAATGGTAGAATAGGAAGAGCTTTAATAGTATTATATTTAATTAAGAAAAATAAAATTTCTAAACCCTTATTATATCTAAGTGGTTTTTTTGAAAAATACAAACCTGACTATGCAAGATTACTTGCAGAAGCAAATAAAAAAGCCAACTTTAAAGATTGGTTATTGTTTTTTTTAGAAGCAATAAAAACTCAATCCGAAGATGCAATAGAAAAAGCAATCAGATTACAGGAATTAAAAGAAAAATATCGTAAACAAGTGCAAACTAAAACTCAAATAATTTCTATAATGCAAATTGTGGATAGTTTATTTGTAAATCCTTATATTACAATAAAAAAAGCTGAAAAAATAACAAAATCTTCATACCCTAAAGCTAAAAGATTAATTTCTACTTTAGAAGAGTTAGGGATTTTATTTGTAAAAGATAATAAAGAAAGAAATAAAGTTTTTAGAGCACAAGAAATATTAGAAGTTATTTCTAATTAAATTCTTTCCTTCAAAACCCTCAACAAATTAACAGAGTCATCACTACCAATCCGAACCCGTCCTCCATCCTTAAACTTTATCTCAACAGCATCAAGTCCTGAAACATTATACAAAGAGAAAAAATGAGGCCAAAACCAAAACCTAACTCCCCAACCATAATACCACTTATTACGAACTTTATAAACTTCTTTAATCTCAGAAAGCTTAAACTTACGCCTGATTAAACCATAACCAAATTTAAGTCTCAAATAAGTAGAATCAACTTCAATAGTCAAACTAACAAAAGTTGAAAGAACCCCAACAACTATAATAGAACCAACAATTAACGCAATTTCATTCCCGCTCAAATACAAAGCAAAAAGAAGCAAAAAGAACACAACAATAATAGTTCCTATCATAAAAGTTCCAATTTGAGTATGTTTATACTTTTCCATAACTCTTCATATAAATTCAAATATATAAACCTTACCAGTAAATAACACCAAAAGATTAAAAACAAATTCAATAAAAATAATTTATGAACAAAACACTAAAAAGATTACTTCTAGGACTTCTTCCCTGGCTGGTTCCTTTTATCACAAGTTTTGCAGTCTGGGATATAGAAAAAAACATCCCTTCAATTCCAGACATGTGGTTCTCAGCACTTATGGCATTTACTTGGGCACTCGGATTTGCAATTGCAGCATACCTATACTTCAAAGACATAAAAACTAACACAATAAAAGAAGGAATAATTACAGGAATAATTTGGTACATTCAAGCACTCTTTCTAGACTTCATATTCTTAGTAACACTTTTTGGAATGCTACTCTCAGACTTTTACCCAATGCTACTAACATATGCAAACGCACTAATGCTCTGCATAGCAATAGGACTTATAAAAAAATAAAAATGGAACTAAATATAAAAAAAACAATTTGGTTTATAATAAGATTCTTTTTTATTTTACCTTTATTATATATAAGTTTATCTTTATTTTTCGAGTTTATAATTGTTGATGGTTTGCCCATAGATTTTTTTACTGTGGCAATATATATATTCACTTTAATTGGCGTTTATGTTGTAGTAATGGACTTATATTTAATTTTTAATAAAAATGATAAATTAAATTTAGTAAATAAGATATTATATTTTTCCTATTTTATAATTGGTTATGGATTTATTTTTGTGATAATATTTTTTTTCATCTCTATATTTAACTAACAACAAAACTTAACAAAAAGCCTACCAAAATCCGTAGGCCTATTCTTCTCATCAACTAAACCCATAAGCTTTGCATCATGAACAACCCTATAAGGATATTTCCTATTCTTAGAATAATTTCGAATATACTCATTTGAAGCAATTTTCCCATTCCAACCCGGAGTACACTTCTCAACATAACCTCTAAAAACTCTCTTCTGATCATCAGACATCTTAACCTCAATCAAAGGCAAAATCTCCTGCTCACCATCATGTTTTAAAAAAGACAACTTAAAAATATCAGAACGAATATAAGAAATCAAAGTCAAAACATGCCCAGTCATCTTATACCCCGCAGAAATCTCCAAATGAAATTTAGCATTAGAAAACTTCTTCTTAATAGAATCGAGTTTTTCCATAATACTAGAACCCATATCAAGAACTCTCTCCCCAGAATTTACAACAACCAAATCACAAAAATCATACTTAGTACCTAAATACTTCTCATCAAAAATCTCCTTCTGATTCAATTTCCCATTGCGATAATTAAGTCCGAAATTTTCAGTCTTTTCAGCAATAGCCAAAACTCCACCATAACTCTTATTATGTGGAAAATTCAAAGTCTTTCCCGAGCCAACAGCTGTAACAAAAATCTTCATAAAATAACCTTAAAATAGAGTTTTATAAAGTTTTCTACTAACCTCAATAGACTAACTAACATATTTCTACTCATCTCATAAAACATGTTTATAAAAATAAACATTTCAACAATAATATGGAGAATAATAAGATTGTTTTCTTAGATGAAATAAAGAATAAAATTTTTACAATTAGAGGAGTTCAAGTAATGCTTGACAAAGATTTGGCTGATACATACCAAGTTGAAACAAAAAGACTCAATGAACAAGTAAAAAGAAATATTGAACGATTTCCCAAAGAATTCATGTTTCAATTATGTAAAAATGAATTTGAAGAACTGGTCGCAAATTGCGACCGGTTGAAATTATTAAGACATTCTACAAGTTTACCGTATTTACAGAACAAGGAGTTTCAATGCTCTCAGCAGTTCTAAAAAGCAAGACTGCAATAAATATTAGTATTCAAATAATAAATGCATTTGTTTCAATGAGAAGGTTTTTAACACAGAATTTAGAATTAGTAAATGAAATAACTCAAATAAAAAATAAACATCTCGAGTATGATAATAACTTCCAAAAAATATTCAAAGAACTTGAAATAAAAGAACTTAAACAAGATAAAGGAATATTTTTTGAGGGACAATTATTTGATTCATATAACTTTATTTCAGATTTAATAAGAAAAGCAGAAAAAGAAATAATATTAATTGATAACTATATTGATGATAGAACTTTAAATCTATTTACTAAAAGAAAAATAGAAGTTAGAGTAATAATTTATACAAAAGAAATAACAAATAATCTAAAACAAGATTTAAAAAAATTCAATTCTCAATACGAACCAGTCCAAATAAAAGAGTTCCAGAAATCACATGATCGTTTTCTTATAATAGATAAAAAGGAATGTTATCATATTGGGGCTTCATTAAAAGATTTAGGTAAGAGGTGGTTTGGTTTTAACAAGTTTGAAAATTGTAGTGAAATTTTAAACAAATTAAAATAAAGAAAAAATCGCTGACTCACTCTATCTCCGCCCTAAAGGATGGAGTATT
>CAZLRR010000029.1:0-10227 GCA_964562045.1 uncultured Methanosarcinales archaeon | reverse complement strand
TTTAGTTTTTTTCTTGCGACCAAGAATTTGCTTGCAAATTGTTGAGTATGGAAGAGGAGTTTTTGGAACAATATAGGGTTTAATTTCCCCTATAATCCATTATTTTATTTTTACTTCCCATTCTCCTTAGTGTCTTAAATTTAAATCTTTTTCAGCTAACATCTTGACAATCTCATTCTCAGTTGTTTTGCCCCATTGGTCATACTTAGATAATTCGGAAACAGGAGTATTAACTAAATCATTAAGTGTGAAAATATAATCTTTAGCTAAAATATTCTTACTTCTTAATGAAATCCCTAAATTCTGGATTGATGTGGCCAAGAATCTTTGTTTTTCTAAATCCTCAAAATCGGGATGAGTTGAATCATATGGTAATAAATCCTCTGACCTATGATACAAACTTCTTTTTAAATGCTCTAAATTATTTGCTCTAAAAGGATGACATAATTTCCTCAGAGCCTTATTTTGTATTTGACTTACTCTTTTAGGAGTAATGGCTTCATATTTATTTGAAACTTCCATTAATGTGTGTTTTTCTTTTCCATTTAAACCATATCTTAATTCAACAATTTCTTTTTCTCTATGAGTTAATGTGTTTAAAACCTTATTGATTTCATCTCTTTTTTCCCAATTATTCACTAATTTACCATCAATAATCTTTTGGGTCATCATTTCTTCTAAATTTTCAAATGTTTTATTTAATCTAATTTTAGTTGGGTCCCCCCTATAACTTTGAGCTAGTAAATAATGTAAATTATTTTCCAATAATGCCCTACTTGATTCTTTTAATAAATCACTATTTTGAAAATCCCCAAAAGTATTATACTCAAAAGACAGGCCTTCCCCAAAAATATCTCTTAAGAGCTTATCTTCATTGGAATTTTGTGTAGTTAAAACTCTTCCCAAATAATGATCTAAACTTAATTTTTCTCTAATTTCATCAATTGGAGCTAAAATTCTTCCATTAATTATATATCTACTTGGAGCTTGTTCACTCTCAGCAATATGAAATGGTCCAATTTCATTTTTAGACCAAAAATATAGATGAGCAAAATTTGCATCTTTATTTCTTTGACTCCTATATTGTTCAATTAAGGGAGAATTCCAATCTTTTGATCTTTTTGCCACAATCGAATTTCTAATTGTAGGTTTTGAAACTCCATAATTCTCCATAATATTATCAACGGGAATACCACATAAATATTCAAAAGCTATACTTCTTTCTTGATTATCATTTAATTTTCTTTCTGTCATTTTTCTTGTTTGTACCAATAGTAGTACTGTAACATAGTTAAAACTTTCAACAAAAAATTTTAACAAAACGAAATATTTAACATGAAATACTTCATTTATGCAACTAAATTATATCCATTCGAGTTACTATGTTCAGCAATTGAAGAAATCCCTCCTAAATTTGGATTATATAATACCCTATAATTTCCTCTTCCAGACGAAGAAGTATATCTATTTAATAATTTGAAATCTAATGCAATATATCTCTCGCCCAAAACTTCAACATAATGTGAATTAAAATCATCAACTTTCTGAATTCCAAAAGAAAATTCCTTGTTTAAATCATCCAAACTTGAAATAATCCTTGCCCTTAAATCTTTATTTTTTATTTTTTTATTAATAAATTTTTCAATCTTTTTACAAACCATTGTAACTTTAAGTAGTAACGTAGATTAATTAAAACTAATTTCCCAAAAATTTAACAAAACGAAATATTTATATACTAAAACTTCATTAATAACATATGAACCTTGATTTAAAAGATAAGAAAATACTTCAAATACTAGAATTAAATGCTAGAATTCCACTAACTAAGCTAGCTCAAAAAGTAAAACTCTCAAAACAAGTTGTTAAATACAGAATAGAAAAACTAGAAAAACAAAATATCATACAAGGATATAACGCAATAATAAATTTAGAAAACTTAGGAAAATCCATTCATGTAATATATCTAAAATTAATGAAACTGACAACTCAAAAAGAAAACGAATGGATTGAGAAAATAAATAAACATCAAAACATAATGGGTGTTGCTAAAAATCAAGGCCCATTTGATTTAACAATTGCACTAAATGCAAAAAACAATCAAGAATTAGATGAAATATTATATGATATTTTTGAAAATCATAACCAATACATAAAAGAAAAACTAATAACAACTCAAATTAATTCTACTTATAAAACATTAAATTTATTGGGTGCAAATGAAGAAATATCATTTATTAAAACCCAAAAACAAGAATTAAAAAAAATAGACGAAAAAGACCTAAGCTTAATTAAAGAATTATCTCAAAATGCAAGAACCTCATTAGTAGATTTAAGTTTAAAACTAGAAATGACTGCAAATGGTGTTAAAAATAAAATTCAAAATTTAGAAAAAAATAATATCCTCTCTGGTTATAAAACAAAAATAAATTACGAAAAATTAGGATTTCTACATTTTAAAGTTTTATTAAAATTAGAAAACTATTCAAAAGAAATTTACCAAAAATTTGAAAAATATTTAATTGCGCAGCCAAACATTGAAAGTCTTGGCCATTTTAGTAGTTATGCAGACATAGATTTTAGATGTTACTCCAAATCAATGGAAGAGTTCAATATATTCATATCAAAACTAAAAGATGAGTTCGTAGAAGACATAATAGAAGTTAATTCAATGTTAATCTTTGCGTGGGAAAGACTTAATTATGTCTAAATTCCCTACTTTTTTGTGCAACTAATGTACAAAATAGTTACTTTTTTGTGCAGACTTCTATATATTTCCCAAACAAAACCAAATAAATACTCCAAAATATTGGTGTATATAAACCAAAAAAATGGAGCAAAAAATATGAATAAAACAAATCTACTTCTTACTTTTTATCTCTTCAATTTCGTGTTCTAACTTATTCAACTTTTTCAAAATTAATTTATCAGTTCTAAAAGATCTTTCTTCATCTTTTTCAATTTCTTTTTCTTGAGCTAAAATCTTCTTTTCAGTTGGGTCCATCATCCATTTAACAAATAAAGCTCCAATTGCTGAGGTTAATCCTAAACCAAAAACCATTAAAAACATTGCAACAAGTTTTCCAAAAAATGTTACAGGAACAATATCTCCATAACCTACTCTTGTACTTGTAGTTACAGACCACCAAATTGCATCTGTAAATGAATCAATTTCAGAATTATCTGCAATTTCAATATTTACAAATAAAATTGAAATAAAACCAATCAGTACAACAAATAAAATTGAAATTTTAGAGAGCATAGATAATCTATTTTTAATTAAATACTCATAAAATCTAATGAATATTAGTATCCCCCTAAAAAATCTAAATATGTTAAAAATATTTAGGCTGCTCTTCTAAAATGATAATATCCTCTAACTTTTGGGACTTCTGATAAAGGATTATCATATCTAATCGGACTTCTTGCCATAGGAGAATAACTATTTCTAAACCCTGGCCTGTAACTATATCCAACAATTCTATCTTCTAACTGAACAGGCCTCTCAATTATTGCTGGAACAATTTCTCTTACAACTGGTTTTGAAGAATAACTCCGCTCAGGGAACTTGATTACATTTGAGGGGGTCTCTTTTTCATATTCAATATGTTCATCTACATCTAAATTATGACTTGGAGACTCTAAAATTGATTCTTCTAGGGCACGAAGTCCTGCTTCTTGCTCTTTTTGCATTAAAATCTTATACAAATCCACATCAACAAAACTAGGACTATATTCTTCATAGCAAGTTAAATCAATCTGTTTCATAAATGTATTAGTCTTTTGTTATATTTAAAACTTGCTGAAATGTTTCAATAATTCGTGTCTCATAATCAATGTTTCGCTCTTCTTCTCGTTTTGAAAAGTCTATGTTTAAAAGTTCTTGAAAAATTGGTTCTAATTTGTCTCTATTTTCTTCATTTTCAAGCAAATCCGAAGTTACAATCTCCTCTAACTCTTCTGTGTCAAGATTTTGTTTGTCCATATCTTGCTCTAAAATGGAACTAGTTAATTTGTGGGTGTTCTTTAATACAACAATTGCCCCAAGATTATGAGACATTGAAACAATTTCGCCCAGTCCAATGTCGCTAATTTTTCCTTCTAAAACTCCTGAAATTTCAAGCAGAAAAATTTTATTTTCAAGTTCAAGCTTTTCAATTTCCGAGATTATTTTCTCTTTTGCCTGAAGAGGGTTAAGTTTTGTTACATCAACTTTTAAAACTTCTTTCTCGTAAGTTTTTAAAATAATTCTTTTCAAATCAAGTTTTTTTGTTTCAGTTTCAAACTCAAGCAAATTAAAAGAACATTCTTGACTTTTTAGTTCATAAAAATTGTTTGGAAATAAACATCCAGTGTAAGAAATAAGAGAGTTTCCAACTTGAGTTTTCATGAATTCATGAATATGTCCCCCAGCATAATAATCAAATCCTTTAGGGAGTAATTTTAAAGAGTTGGGAAAGTTTACATTTTTCATAGATTCTGGTTTGAAATCTCCCATTCCAGTATGGAACATTAAAATCTTAAAAGGTGCTTCTTTTTTTTCTACATTTAAATTTTCAAAAAAACGTTTTTCAAGTGAATTTTTCCGACCTAAAACTCCTCCAATCATTGTCCCAGTTTTCTCATCTCTTGTTAATTTAAGTTCATAAGTTTCCTTATCAGTTTGTTTTAATTTGCAAACATCTGTAAAAACTCCTGCAGTTTCAAGAAGAGTTATAAAACTTTTTCCAGTTGTTGAATAGTCGTGACTCCCTCCAATTACATAGAGAGGAACATTTGCAGATTTTAGTCTCATTAATTGCTGAACAGTTCGATTTAAAATTTCAATTGGTGGCATCGGAGAGTTAAAAATGTCTCCAGCAAAAACTGCAAAATCAACTTTTTCTTCAATTACTTTATCAATTGCTTTTTCAAAAGTTTTAAAATTCAATTCAGTTAAAATTCTCTCACGCCAAGAACCAAGATGTAAGTCTGCTAAGTGAGCGAATCTTATTTTAGTCATAGAATAAGAAAAAAGTTTAGAGTTTAAATAGTTATTTGTTTATTTCTATTTTTAGCTTTTCTCATGAAAACAGCAACAATTCCTGCAAGTCCAACAATTACTAAAAAAAGGTTTAAAATAACAAAAAGCCAAACTGCGTGATACCAAGAATAAACTAGCAAAAAGGATGAACCAGCCAAATTTAGAATTGAAAAAAGTTTGTGGTCTTTTCCTAAAACATTTGTTGCTTCCAGAAAATAATTTGAGGCAATTAATAAAAATCCGCAAATTCCGATGATTAAAATGATTAAATCTAACATTTTTAAGTAGTGATAAATAAATTTATTTGAACTGTATTTAAATAGTTTATGGAAGATGATTATGAGCTTGTCCCAAAAGGAGAAATTCAAAGATTGAGAGAAGAAAATAAAAAGCTCAAAGAAAAACTTGAATCTAAACCTGTGCAAAAACCACAGGAAAATTTAAATCTCGATAAATTTTTACCAACAATTATTCAAAATATTCATGCTTATTCTCAAAAAGAGAGAGACATGATTATGAAAGAACTTAATGAAATTAAAGAACTTGATAAAAATACTCTTGATAATATTTTGCATAAAAATGAGGAACTTGAAGCAAAATTTGAAGGAGTTTTAGAGATGCTCAAACAAGTAATTTCTTCTATGACAGAAGTTATTGAAATGCTCGCGGGAAAAACTAATGAGGGATTAAAACCAGACCTTGAAGAGATAAAACAGAAACTTGATTTAGCAATTGAATCAAAAGATAAACAAACAGATGAAGAAATTGATGAAAAATTTGCAAACATTGAGAGATTTATGACAAATTTAAGAGTTCTTTTAAGTCAAGTAAAGCCAAACAACATGAGTTTGACGGGAGGGAATCTTCCTCCAGCTCCACCTAAGCCTTAATTATTTCTTAGAACTTCCTAAAGCTCCTTCTCCTCTTTGAGAGTCACTTAATTCTTCAACTACTTCAATTTCAACGTGAGGACAATAAAGCAAAAGTCCTTGGGCAATGGCTTTTTTTTGCGGATATAAAGTAACTTTTTCTCTGTCTAAATCTTGAGATTGTAAAAAAGCATCAATTCCCCATTCGTCTTTATAGAATAAGACTGGTTTTTTTGAAGTATTATTTAGAGCAACGAAAAGTTCACCACGATATCCTGAATCAACTATTCCACATCTTCGAGAAATCCCTTTTGAACCTGTTGAACCACGTTCTGCAACATATAAAACCCAATCTTTTGGAATTTCAAAAGCAAGTCCTGTTGGCGCTAAAAAAATTTCTCCGGGCATAAAGAGTTTAAAATCTTCTTCAAAAATGCTGTAGAAATCATATCCAGCATCTTCTTCTCTTTTGGAAGGAATTATTGCTTCTTCTTTTAGTTTTTTAATTTTCATAAAAGGAGTGTCCATAACTAGTCAGATTCTTAATTAGTTATAAAATTATTTCTTTATTTTGGAGTATAACCCGGCATTTGACCTAATGTTTTTCTACGAGCCAATTCCTCTAAATAAGAACTTACATCTGGCATTATATCTAATTCTTCTAGAGAATCTAAAGACTTCGGTTCTAAAGTTATTAAAGTTCTATTTCTAGTCAATGAAGTTGGCAATTTTCTATACATCTCGAGCATTTCTGGCAGATGTAATTGACCAATTACTATTACGCCATCTCTTGATGGTCTTCTTTCGTTCATAATTTCTAAAGTAGTTTCTAGATAAACTTGTGATCTTTGTGAGTCGACTGCAATATCTTGTCTATTAATCTCTAATAAATTTTCATAAAGTTGAGAAAACAAACCTTCTCTTTCAGCTTGAGCCATTGGTTTTCTTAAAAGAGTTAAATATCGTTGTGCTAACTCTTCTCTTTCAGCTCTGACTAATTTCCCTTTTTTTAAAAGTTCATCTTCTCTGCCCATAATTCCGCCAACCAAAAAATGTTCGGGAAAAAGATATTCTGCAATTTCTGCAGGAGTCCTACTAGGATTTAATTTGACTGCATTTCTTATTTCTTCTTGTGTTACTTTTCCTAAAGTTCTACCATGACGAAGATTTTGATCATTATAACTAAATGCTTGCCCTGGCTGATTTTCATTAATTACTAATAACTCTTCTCGAGAACTAGAAGATATTGTTGCGAGAACGTTAATTAAATCCGAATACAATTCTTTGTTTTTAGCATAAAAATCTAATTGTGTTTGATTTGATGAGGAAGGAATATGTGCTTGTCCAATTATATAAAGAATTCCCCCTCTTCCTCCAGGATTCGAAATTCCAGTAATTCTGGCATCTTCAGTTAATTTCTGCATAATTGAAAGTTTATCTTCTAAACCTCTTTCTTTTTTTTCACTATCTTTTAACTGAATTGCAATTGTTCTTTTTTCTTCTTCAGTTTTTTGAACCTGAGCACGATAATATTTTCCAACAATTCCGCCAAAAATCCCGGCAGAGACAAGCCCAACTACTCCCCCCCTTAAAAAATCCCTCCGAGAAAATTGTTTAGTTTCTTCACCTTTATTCTCTTGATTTGCCATATTTTGTGTTTGAGCAGTCTTAGGATTATTTTTTGCGATTAGTTTTTCTTCTTTTGCTTCTGCTCTTTCTCTTGCACGTCTTTCTTGCCTAGTTTCAGCCATTTATTATAAATATAGTTAAGACCCTATAATTTAAAAAGTTGACCATTTAATTTTTCATCCTATAAAAATATTATTAAAAGAAGACTCACTTAAGAAATATATATAAATTAATGAATAATAGATATATAATGAAAAATAATTTAGTTAATATAATTACTGCGCTCTCACTTGCTTCTTCAGGTTGGGGACAAGCACAAGAAGATGCACAGACTTCTTATTCAATAAGACAACAAATAACTAGTCAAGAAAATAAAACCGTAGTTGAATATTATAATGGAGAGGAAAAATTAGGATCAATAACTTACACTGAAAATCCTAAACAAGCAGTAAAAGTAGAAAAGGGAGTTTTTAAAAATAATGATTTTCTAGCTAATGTCCTTAGGCATCATCCAGATGTTAACCTTTATGATGGTCGAGCATTGCAGACTAAGGAGGAGTGGGTTAGGTTTGAAAGACATTATAAAAATAGAATTCTATGGTTTATTAAATATAATGCATTTGATATGGAGGTGTATGTTAATTATGAGGGAACCCATCTGGCAACCATTCTTGAACTTCCAGGCGAAGAGGGATACAAGTATACTAAGATTATAACTTTAGGACAAAAAATTAATTCTACTTTTATGGCAAAAAGAAACACTGAGACAAATGATTTAGTTGGTTTTTATATAGATGTGGGAAATGATGATAAATACGATTATCTTGCAGAAGTGAAAGACGAAGAAATTGATTTGAGAATAACCGATACTTTTCAGGAAAATTTTGGAATACAATTTACTCTTCTTAATATTAAAAAATATCAAAGATTTGTAGGCGAACCAGACCTAGGAGATATTCGAGAATTAATAGTTGATCCGGGCACAGGGAGAGGGCTTTCTCAAATAGAATTCCTATTATGCACAGATAGACAGCCAGAATATGAAATAGGATACAAATTTACTGTGGAGTTTCCTTCTGGGATTACAAGTCTAGCCATACCAGAAGTACCTGTTATAAAAGAACCAAAAAAGGAAGAAGAGGAAAAAGAAAAAGTAAGACTATAACTTTAATTAAACCAATTATTTTTAAATTATAAAAGATTATTATCTTTATGACAGAGAAAAATTCTTATTCCACGTACTATGATTTAGAATTAGACAAACTTGTAGAACAAGTTAACACTGAAAATCATAAACTTGTTCTTCTGCAATTCCCAGATGGACTAAAATATTATGGAAAAGAAGTGGTTGATTATTTAAGAGAAAAAACAAAAGCAGAGTTTTTTATTTTTTTTGGAACTTGTTTTGGTGGTTGTGATGTTCCTCTTTATCTTGAAAGTTTAAATTTTACTTTAAATGTTCAATGGGGACATAGTGTGTATGTCAAAAAAAAGGAGATGTGGTAAAATGGCGATGAAACTAACTTTTCTAAAAGCAAAATATGGAATTGAGTTTAAATTACCAGAAAAAACTTTAGATAAAGTAAAAGAGATTTTTGGGGGAAATAAGAAACTTGCAATTTATTGTGCAGTTCAATTTAGAGAACATATGGGCGTTTTAATTGAACTTCTTGAAAAAGCAGGTTATGAAACTATTACATCAAAGCCTTATAGAACATCAGTTAAAGGGCAAATTTTAGGCTGTGATTCTTATGCCGACTCACTTAAAATCGATTTGAAAAATGTTGATGGATTTATCTATGTTGGAGATGGTTATTTCCACCCAAATGCACTTCTTCTAGCTCAAGAAAATGAAGATAAAATCAAGCCAGTTTTATTAGTTAATTTAGTTCAACAAATTTTAGAAGTAATTGCAGAAAATCATATTTCAAAATATCTAAAGAAGAAGAAAGGAAATCTTTTGAAATTTCACACTTCAAAAGACATTGGGGTTTTTGTTTCAAGCAAATGGGGTCAAGAGTATAAAGATTCCGCGTTAAAATTGCCTAGTCAATATCCTGACAAGAACTTCTACTTTTTTGCAGGAGATAATTTCTCTGATTATGAAATGGAGAATTTTCCGTTTGTTGAATGTTGGGTTAACACTGCATGTCCAAGAATTGGTCAAGATGACATTTTAAGGCATTCAAAACCCGTAGTTAACATAAAAGATATTTGGAAAACTGAATTTATTCTGAGATAGTAAACTTTATTAATTCTGAAGTCCATATATGTTAGGATGGAAAAAACAGATTCAGAAGTTATATATGATAATTTAGGTCAATACTCCTTTATTTTACATGGAAATTTGCAGAACCAACAAGAAAGAGAATTTCTTGAAAATAGTTTCATTAAACCAAGTTCTAAATCACTACAACAAATAATTGAATCTCTATCTCCAGAACAAAAAACAACAATAGTAGAATTATTGGGAAAAGTTACTTTTCATATCGAAGAGAGAATAGATAGACAAGAAACACCAAATCCACTATCTTTAAAATTTTGTTATGGACACCTAAAAGAGATAGCAGGAATATTATATGAACAAAACTGTAAAGAAGAACCAACACAAAAATTCTATAATGAATAAATCTTATATTTTATCTACAAACGAATTATCTAAATCTTCAAATGAAAAATCATTCCCTTCTACTAAAGTAATGTCATTAT
>CAZLRR010000028.1:0-10835 GCA_964562045.1 uncultured Methanosarcinales archaeon | reverse complement strand
CAAATCCCAGTCCTGACGTTTCTTCTAAACATATTCTATAACTAGGGATTTGAACTTTAGTTCCTTTGGTGCCAAGAATCTTTGATTTTTGACTGTTTTCATTATATTTATAAATTCTAGAATATAAATCTTCTTATGGTTAAATTTTTAGTTATAGGAGATTTGCATGGACAAATTCCAAAAATAAAGACGGGCGATTTTGATGCAGTTATTGCTCCCGGAGATTTTTGTGCTGATTATATTAGACCTTACTATATTAAATTATTCAGGCTAATTAAAGAAAAAAATGATAAGAATTTAAAATTAAAAAATGTTTGTCCTTTCTATAAAAGAATTTACTACAAAATAAAGTCAATTCGAAAAGGGAAAAAAGTATTGGATTTTTTAAACTCTATTGGCAAACCAATTTTTCTTGTACCGGGAAATTGGGAACCTAAAGAGAAATATTGGAATAAATTGATAAAAGGATATTCAAATTTGGTAGATTTACATTTAAAAAAGAAAAATTTCAAGGGAATATCTTTTATTGGTTATGGGTTTAATTCTTCGCCTGAAGATTTAAAAGATAAAGAAGTAAAAAGAGTTTTCAAGAATTTAGATAAAAAATTCAGTTCAAAAACTCCAGTAATTTTGTTAACCCATAATGTACCTTATAAAACAAAACTTGACAAAATAAATTCTCCGGGGAGTTATGCACATAATCAGCATTACGGTTCAATTCTAGCAAAAAATCTAATTAAAAAATATCAACCGCTTTTATGTGTTGGAGGACATATTCATGAAGGTTATGGGAAACAAAAAATTGGTAAAACTCTATGCATAAATGGGGGTTTTGGCGGAGACAAAAACACAATAGTTGAAATTGATGAACAAAAAGGAAAAATTTTAAATGTTGAATTCTTATAGTTCTTAACTTCCAAAAAACAAAAAAGCCTTAAAAACTCAAAAATTAAAAAATCTTTAATGGATTATTACAAAGAGAATATTGAGAAAACAATTGAAATACTAAATTCTACTAAAAACGGACTCTCACAAACAGAGGCAAAACAAAAACAACACACTCACGGGCTTAACAAAATTCGAACAGATGTAAAAATTAATAAACTTAAACTTTTCATTGGTCAGTTTAAAAGTTTCATAATTTATATTCTTCTTTTTGCGGTTGTATTCTCACTTCTCTTACAAGAATTTATCGATGCAATAATCATTCTAATTATTCTTTTACTTAATGCTTTTATAGGATATTATCAAGAACTCAGTGCAAAAAAATCACTAAATGCATTAAAACAATTAAACAAAATTGAAGCAAAAGTTTATCGTGATGGGAGAGTTATAGAAATAAATAGTATTCATCTTGTTCCCGGAGATGTAATTGTTTTAGAAGCTGGAGATAAAGTTCCTGCGGATTGCCGTTTAATTGAAGCGCGAAAACTAAAAGTAAACGAATCAGCTTTAACGGGGGAGAGTTTGCCAATTGAAAAAGAGGTTCATATAATTGACAAAGAAGTTCCTCTTGGAGATAGAAAAAATATGGTTTTTTCATCAACAAATATTGTTGAAGGAAGTGCAAAAGCAATAGTTGTTGAAACTGGAATGAAAACTGAAATTGGAAAAATCACTTCAATGATTCGTGATACAGAAGATGATATGACTCCACTTCAAAAAAGACTTGATTCTTTTGGAAGAAAATTAACTTACGTAATTATTGGAATTTGTCTTGTTGTATTCATTCTTTCTGGACTTAGAGAATATTTTACAAACGGAATGAATTTATCTGTTCTTCTTCATATTCTTTTAATTGCTGTAAGTTTAGCAGTTGCAGCAGTTCCGACAGCTCTTCCTGCAGTTGTGACAATTGCTTTGTCTGTAGGCGTAAAAAAACTTCTCAAAAAGAAAGCTTTAGTTATGAAATTATCCTCAGTTGAAACTTTAGGGAGTTGTGATATAATCTGCACAGACAAAACTGGAACTTTAACTCAAAACGAAATGACTGTAAAATATGCTTGGAGTCTTGAAGGTCTTGCAGAAATTGAAGGAGTAGGTTATAATCCAGATGGACATATCAGCAAAAAGCTTAATCCTATGCTTTATGAAATTGGACTTAATTGTAATAATTCTTCTCTTGTTAAAGAAAAAGGAATTTGGGAAATTGCGGGAGACCCAACAGAGGGGGCTTTAGTTGTAAGTGCTAGAAAAAACAAACTCAGTAAATATAATTTGAAAATTGACGAAATTCCTTTTGATTCAAAACGAAAATTAATGAGTGTTTTATTTGAAAAAAATAATAAAAAAATAATGTATACAAAAGGTGCTCCAGACCAGCTTTTGAAATGTTGTACTCATGTTTTAAAAAATGGAAAAAAAGTCAAAATTACAAAAGAAATAAAAATTCAAATCGAAGAAAAAAATATAGAATTTGCATCAAATGCGCTTAGGGTTTTAGCATTTGCATATAAAGATGTTAGTAAGTCAGCAGATTTTAAAGAAAAAGATTTAGTTTTTGTTGGGCTTCAAGCAATGATTGATCCGCCAAGAGGGGATGTAATTAAATCAATAAAGAAAACAAGAGATGCAGGAATTCGTGTGATTATGATTACTGGTGATTATCCTTCAACAGCAAAAGCAATAGCTTCTCAAGTTGGAATTGAGGGCGAGGTTATTTCGGGTGACGAATTAGATGAAATGAACGAAAAGCAACTTGAACAAGCATTAGATAATGAGACAAATATTTTTGCAAGAGTATCCCCGAAACACAAACAGAGAATTGTTGGATGTTTGCAGTCTCAAGGACATGTTGTTGCAATGACTGGGGATGGAGTTAATGATGCTCCTGCTTTAAAAAAAGCAAATATCGGTGTTGCAGTTGGAAGTGGAACAGATGTTGCAAAAGAAGCCGCAGATTTTGTTTTACTTGATGATAGTTTTTCAAATATTGTTAATGCTGTTGAAGAAGGAAGAGGAATTTATGACAACATTCAAAAATCTATTATGCTTTTACTCTCAGGAAATTTAGGTGAAGTTTTAATAATCTTTTTTGCTGTTCTTTTCGGATTTAATTTGCCACTTACTGCAATACTTCTTTTATGGATTAATTTGATTACTGATGGTGCTCCAGCTCTTGCTTATAGTGTTGATGGTTATAGTAAAGGAATTATGCAAAGACCTCCTCTGCGTCAAAAAGGAGTTCTTCCAAAAAGTAAATATTTGTTGATTTTAGTTTTAGGTGCGGTAGGTTCTGCGATAGGTTTATACTTGTTTTATTTGTTTGGCGGCAATGGGGAAAATCATAAACTTGCACAAACTTTTGTGTTTAACTTTTTAGTGTTTTATGAGCTAGTTTTAGCATTTATTATTCGGCAGAGTTATGGGGTTAAATTCTTCTCGAATTTATGGCTTTGGATTGCAATACTTTTCTCTTTTGGAATGCAATTTGTAATCATGTATGTTCCGTTTATGGCAGAGATTTTTGATATTGTTCCTTTGGGCGCATTTGGTTTAATAACATTGCTATTTGCTGGAACTTTATTTTATCTTTATGCAATATTAATTCAGAAGTTTTATTTTGAAGGGAAAAACTCTTCAAGGTAACAAAATTTTATAAATCTTTAACTTTAAAATATTTTTAATGATTGAAATTATCTCTACTGTTGTAGGATTTGCATTTTTTTTTGGAGCAATCTATGCAATAAGAAAAATTGGTGGAGTTAATGAAAAAGATGCAAGAGAAGGTTCAAAAAAAGAAAAGGAGATATTAAAATTAGTAAAAGGTAATAGGAGAGGGATAGATAGAATTCATGATTATTTGGCTGGACTTGAACAAAGAAGATTTTTTGATGAATCTCAAATTCAAGAAGATGAAAAACTTTTGGCATCCTCAGCACAGAATGAATCTGAAGAGACTCAGGCAGGAGTTGTAGCAGAAGTTAGTGCGATAGATTCGATTAAAGCAGAAGAGGAGATAGAAGGGAATATTGATGCAGAACTTGATAGAGATACATCGACATTAGCTGAAGCCGAATTTACACAAGAAGTAATTGATGAACAATTAATGCAAGAAAATCAGGAATTCTCTATAGTTTCTAAAGAAGAACAGGAATTGGAACAACTAGCTACAAGTTTAGGGCAACTAAATTCTATTAGTGATGTTGACGAGAAGGTTTTAGATTTTTTAAAGGGTATTGCTTCTTCTTTTTCACAAAAGTTTTATGAGATAATAAATAATCAAAAAGGTTATTCTGAAGCTTCAAAAAATAGAATAAGTAAAATCAGAGATGTATTTGATGCGATATTTCAAACTCAAAAAGAATCAAATTATATTTTAAAGAAATTAACAAAAAATGGTAAAAATGCTAGAAAAATAGCTATGAAGTCTTTGAATAAAATTAATCGGGCGATTTTACTTAAAAAAGCTAAGTTAGCAATTGCAAAAGCAACCTCGGGAAGAGATAAAAATAGAAATGAGGCATTAATAAAAGCTTTAGAAGAAGAAATAAATCAGGCAGAAATTATCAGATCACAGGTTGCAGGGTTGATTGGAAATTTAAATGGTGTTTTTAGTATTTTTTCGCAGAATTTGGGAAAGATAAGATTTTCTGGTAAAAAACTATCAAATGTTGCAAAATCACATAAGAAAAGGATTAAATTTTTGTCAAAAAGAGAAGAACAGGTATCAAAAGGCATTCTTAATTTAGAAGAACCAGCAAATCGTATTAAAGCTCAAGCAGAAAATTCTTCAAGTACTTTCATATATGAGAATTTAAATTTGATTTCCAGTGCTCTTGGTGAATTTCATGATGTTTTGGTTATGGTTTTTGAGGGAGACTTATCATTTAATCAAGAGCTTGAATCAATTTCTAAAGATAATTCCATATTTTTAGAAAATGTTAGAGTGCAGATTCCAATTTTAAAAGATTTGACTTTAAATCTCGAAAATATGAAAAGAATTTCTGCGCAAGTAGTTGAACTTTCGAGTAAATTGTTCAAATCGGCAGTTTTAACACAAATCACTCAAAAAGTAAATAATTTATTATCTCAGGAAAAGGTTTATTTTGATGGAGAAAATAGAATCTTTGCATTAATTCCCCAAATTGAAAATAGTCAATTAATTGCATCAGAAAACCAATTAAAACTGTTTGAAGCTATTCGTGGTGAATTAAATGAAAAGATTAATTCAACAAAAGAAGAAAAGCAAAAATTGATTCTGTACGTTGGTAGAGTTGCACAAAATTTGTCTGCACGTTCAAAACAGATTTCAAGTCAAGTTGTTGATTCAACAAGTGCAGTTAATTCTCAAATTAATTCAACTCCTGATTCAAATGGTAATTCTCAAAATGTTGTTGCTGGTCCAGGAGATTCTAGTTCTAGTGCTGGAGAGATTAAAAGAGCAGCATAATTTTCACTAATAAAAAAATACAAATATTTTAATTCTAAAATCAAAATATTTATCTAAGATGTTTAAGGCAAAAAGAATCGAAATCGTAACGCTTCATGAATATATTGCAATCATGCACGAAAAAGATGCACAGGAACTTGGATTTGGACCAAAGGATAGAATTAGAATTACAAATGAAGAAAACGGAAAGGTTGTAATTTGTGAATTGCAAATTTTTGATGGCCTAAAAAGAAAAGGAGAAACTCAAGAGCTAAGACTTAATCGTGGAGAAATCGGACTTTTCAATGTGGCATTTGAAAGGCTTGAAATCGCAGAAAATAAAAACATTACAACACTTCCTGCTAAAAAGCCTTATTCTCTAGAATATGTTAAAGAGAAATTCAGGGGAAAATCTTTCACTTATGAGCAACTTCAGCAAATTATGCTAGATATTGTCGAGAACAGATATTCTCCCGTTGAAAGTACTTATTTTGTAATTGCATGCTCAGAAATTGGACTTAGTGATGAGGAGACAATCTCACTTACAAAAGCCATGGTTGGTGTAGGGAAAATTTTAGATTTTAGAGAAAAACAAGAAGATGTAATTGTTGATAAACATTGTATCGGTGGAATTCCAGGAAATCGAACTACTATGGTTGTAATTCCAATTATTGCCGCAGCAGGACTTAAAATTCCTAAAACTTCTTCAAGATCTATTACTTCTCCTGCTGGAACTGCTGATACGATGGAAGTTTTGGCAAATGTGAGTATTTCTTTAAACAAAATGCATTCTGTTGTTGAACATACAAATGGTTGTATTGTTTGGGGAGGGGGTCTTGATTTAAGTCCTGCTGATGATATAATTATCCAAGTTGAACATCCGCTTGAAATTGATTCTGAGGGGCAAATGATTGCATCAATTTTATCAAAAAAGAAAAGTGTTGGTTCAACTCATGTTCTGCTTGACATACCTATTGGTCCTACTGCAAAAGTTAATTCAAAAAAAGAAGCTTTAAGATTAAAAAAAAGATTCGAGAAAATCGGAAAAGCCGTAGGTTTGAAAATAAAAACATTAATTACTGATGGGAGCGAACCTATTGGACATGGTATTGGTCCGTATCTTGAGGCTCTGGATGTTTTAATGGTATTAAAAAACGAATCTCCAAAGAATTCCAGATTAAGAGAAAAAAGTCTTGTTATGGCAGGAGAGATTTTGGAAATGTCTGGAGTTACAAAAAAAGGATTTGGTTATGCACTTGCTCAGGAATTTTTAGAATCTGGAAAAGCCTTGAAAAAGTTTGAAGAAATAAGAAATGCTCAAGGAAGAAAAGATTTGCCTAAACCTGCAAAGTTTATGATAAATATTTATGCTCCTATGGCCGGTAGAATTACAGGAATTCATAATAAGAGGATAGCCAAACTTGCATTTATTTTGGGTGCGCCCCAAGATAAAGTTGCAGGAATTTTATTTTCTAAAAAGATAGGAGAAATTGTTGGAAAAGAAGATATTTTGGCAACTCTTTACACTAATTCTGAATTAAAACTTAAATATGCTCAGGCCTATATTGAGGAAAATTTTCCTTTTATGATTGAAGAAATTGTCTAAAGCTAAGAATTCAAAACATAATAAGTTTTATAAATCAAATTTAATTCTTTTTACAATATGGTAGAAGAAACTACTCTGGTTCCTGCAGAGGAATATTTAACGTCAGGTGTACATATCGGAACAAAGTATAAGAATGCTTTTTCTGACAAATTTATTCATAGGGCAAGAGCTGATGGTCTAAAAATTTTAGATACAGAAGCGATTGATAAGAGACTAAGAGTCTTGATTAATGCAGTTTCACAGTTAGGACCAAGTGAATTTGCAATTATGGGTCGAAGAGAAAACGCAAAAAAACCAATTACTATGTTTTCCAAACTAGTTGGTTGTGAGATTTTCACTGGGAGATACCTTCCTGGAAAGTTGACAAATGTATCTCTAGATGATTTTAAGGAATATAAAATGGTTATTGTTTGTGACCCATTAACTGACAAAAATATCCTTAATGAGGCTTTTGAGCAAGGGATTATGACAGTTGGTTTCTGTGATACAAATAATAAATTCAGTAAATTGGATTTAGTTATTCCAATCAATAATAAAGGTAAGAGGTCTCTAGGGGTTGCTTTTTACTTGCTTGCTAAACATTACCTAGTTAACAGAGGAGTTATTAAAGAAAAAGATTTTGCTTACACAATTGATGATTTTTGTGATGAGTAAATCTTAATATTTTTTTGGGATTGTAGTGTAGCTTGGTCTATCATCGGGCGTTTGGGACGCCTGGACCGCGGTTCGAATCCGCGCAATCCCGTTTTTGATTAGTTCTATTTAATTGTAATCAAGAAATCAAAGATTTCTAAGCTTTTGTTTAGATAAAAAAAGCTATGAAACTAAAATTTTTGGCGTTATTTTTACCTATTTGGAGTTATAAATGATTATAAATAAATTTTGAAAAATTTTAGTCATGGGAATACATCTTTTGAAAAAACATTTTAATGGGGTTAGTATTTATGAAAATTCAGATTCAAAAAAATCTTCTGATACAAAGAAATTAGATTCTATCGAGAATGACAATTACTGGCATTTAAGAACAGTAGATGAGGTAATGTCGGAAGTTAAATCTTCAAAGGGTGGGATTTTGCCATCAGAAGCTAAAACTAGGTTAGATAAATTTGGACAAAATAAAATCTCTCAAGAAAAAAAATTTGATTGGTTAGGAGTTTTGTTTAGCAAAATTAATTCTATACTAATTTATGTTCTTTTTGCTGCAAGTTTAATTGCTCTTATTTCTGGAGAAGTTTTAGAATTTGGAATTATTATTGTGATTATTTTATTTACTATATTTCTTGGTTTTTTTCAGGAGTTCAAAGCAGATAAAACTATTAATGCACTTAGTAAATTATCTGCAAAAAAAGTTCTTGTTTTGAGGGGAAATAAAAAAGTAGAAATTTCTAGCGAAGAGTTGGTTGTGGGAGATATAGTTTTTTTAAAAAGAGGAGATATTGTTCCTGCAGATATGAGACTTATAGAAGTTTCAGGTTTGCAGATTAATGAATCAATTATTACGGGGGAATCGAAAGAGAGGGCAAAGATTACTGAGCACCTATCTGAACAAAATTTGGGTATTGGTGATATGAAAAATATGGCTTTTAGTTCTACTTTTGTGACTGGAGGCTCTGGGGTTGGAGTTGTTGTTGAAACAGGGAAAAATACCATTATTGGTAAAATTTCAGTTTCAATTGAAAGCATAGCTATTCAAAAAAGTCCTATACAGAAAAAAATTGATGGTATGAGTAAGAGAATTTCTTATATTGTTTTGGTGGTCGCTCTTTTGTTGTTTATTTTGTTAATTTTGAAAGGAAACAATTTTTATTTTAGTCTTCTTTTGGTGAGTGCTGTTGCAATTGCAGGTATTCCTGAGAGTTTCCCTTTAGCTTTAACTTTAGCGTTTTCAAATGGTATAAAGAATATGGCTAAAAATAATGCTATTGTTAAGGATTTAAATTCGGTTGAAACTCTTGGAACTACCACCGTTATTTGCAGTGATAAGACTGGAACTTTGACTCAAAATAATATGAGAGTTACAAGCGTATACTTTTCAGAAGGAAGTTTATATGAAGTTAAAGGGGTAGGTTATAATCCGATAAATTCTTTTTCAAAAGATGGTTCAAGTGTTAGAAAAGAAGATGTAATTAGAAATGAGGCATTTTTTAAATCTATTATTTTATGTAATGAATCAAACCTTGAATTTAATAATGGTGTTTGGAAACTTGATGGAGAACCTACTGAGGGGGCGTTATTAACTTTAGGTAAGAGTGTTGATATTGACGAAAATAGTTTAAGGGAAGATAATAAGACAGTTCATGTTGAGCCTTTCAATCCTTTGAAGAAGTATATGGTTGTAGTTTGTAATGATTTGGCTTCTGAGCTTGATGATGGAAAGAAAAAAAGTTCACAAAAAAATTCGTGTTATGATTTTTATCTAAAGGGTGCTGGAGAGATTGTTTTAGAGATGTGTAGCAGTTATAGAGATAGTAATGGAAAAATTGTTGAAATGACAAATTTTGTAAGGAAAAAATTTGTGAAGAAAATTGAAGAATTTAATTCCTCCGGTTTGAGAGTTTTATCTGTTGCAAGTAAATCTAAGAAGTTTTCAGGTAGTTCTGAGAAGAAATTTATTGATTCTCATCTAACTTCAGAGTATGTTTTTGAGGGTTTTGTTGGTATTGAAGATCCTATTAGGGAAGAGGTTTTTGATGCCGTAAAACATTGTCAGAGTGCAGGGGTTAAAATTGTTATGATTACGGGAGATCATAAATTGATTGCTGAAAATATTGGACAAAAACTTAATATTTTAAAGAAGGGAGATAGGATTATAGAAGGATTTGAACTTGAGAAAATGTCTGATTCTGAGCTTGATGAAATTATTTCAGAAGTTGGAGTTTTTGCAAGAACTACTCCGGAACATAAGCTTAGAATTGTTAAATCTTTTCAGAGAAAAGGAGAAATTGTTGCAATGACAGGTGATGGTGTAAATGATGCTCCAGCCTTAAAGAAAGCAGACATTGGAATTTCAATGGGTAAGAATGGAACAGAGGTTGCAAGAGAGGCATCAAATATGGTCCTAACTGATGATAATTTTGCAACAATTGTTAAAGCAGTAAAAGAGGGGAGAACGGTTTATAGTAATATTCGTAGATTTATTTTTTATTTGCTTACTGGAAATTTTACGGAAGTGTTTTTAATTTTGTTTGCAGTTTTAATTGGAATCCCTCTACCTTTAACAGCAATTATGATGTTGTTTGTAAATCTTGTAACTAGTACTATTCCTGCTCTTGCGTTAAGTGTTCAGTCTTCAAATGATAAGGTTATGTTGCAAAAACCAAGAAAACCTACCGAGAGATTGCTTTCTAGTTATATCTTGACTAAGATCTTGGTTTTGATACCATTCCTAATCTTTGGAATTTTGGGACTTTTCTGGTGGCAGATTAATATTTTGGGTAATTCAGTTGAGAAAGCAATGACCATTGCTTTTGCAACTATTATTTGTTTTGAGTTGTTCCACGCGTTTAATGCTAGAAGACTTCATACTACAATTTTTGATAAAGACTTTTTCAAAGAGAAACTTTTATTTTTAGCTATTATGCTTTCTGTTGTTTTGACATTTATTGCAATTCATACGTCTTTTGGGCAAAAAATATTTGAAACTATAGATTTGGCGCTCTTTGATTGGATATGGATAGTAGGATTAAGTTCTACAATTATTTTATTTTCCGAAGTTGTTAAATTATCAATAAAGGCAGAATTTGAAGAACAAAGTCATTTGCAAGGGATTAATTTCAAATTGAAATAATTTTTTTCTCTAACGCCTGAAGTTATGTGTTTTTACTTTTTGTGTTTGAAATAATCTCAAATTATAAGAAA
>CAZLRR010000027.1:0-11117 GCA_964562045.1 uncultured Methanosarcinales archaeon | reverse complement strand
TTTTATAAATATTTGTTGACTTTATAGAGTAAATCCTTTTTATCATAGCTTTAACACAACCTTTATAAAGAAAAAACCACCATACACTAATAGGTTAAAAATACGATGAGTAGCGACTATAGGGAGAACGTTGCTGCTATCATCATTAATAAAGATAAGAAAATTCTAATGTGTGAGCACATATGGATTGATGATGCATGGCAACTACCCCAAGGAGGAATAGAGAAGGGAGAATCTGATGAAGAGGCTCTGCTTCGGGAATTAGAAGAAGAAATCGGAACAAAGAGTCTGGTTGTGATTGAAAAAATGCCCGAAAAATTGAAATATATTTTTCCATTTTTTCTAAAAAACAAATATAATTTTGACGGTCAGCAGCAAACTTTTTTTCTACTATATTTTTATGGAGATGAAAAAGAAATAAGATTTGACAATCAAGAAAAACCCGAATTCAAATCTTACGAATGGGTAGATATTGAAGAACCTCCACTAAGAGTAATTTACTTCAAAAAATTAAATTACCTAAGAGCAATTGAATACTTCAAAGACAAAATCAAAACCCTCGACATTTCAAAAATAAAACTCCCCAAAAACAAATAGCAAAAAAAGAAAAAAACAAATAGTAAAAATAAATTTAGCAATAAAATAATAATAAAGTTTGAGATATTTTGTGCTCGAATAAGGCATTTGAAGTTGTAGTGTATATCCATACACAAGACTTCAAATAACGAAATTCCAGCACAAATAGACAAACTTTATTTCAGGAAGAAGGCGAAGCCTCCAATAACTAATAAAAACAAAAACGCTGCAAACAAATCTGAATCTATATTAAATAACGCCAAAATACCCTTCTGAGTCTCTTCATCAATCACATCATCAGTTCCAGTATTAAAAGATGCATCAACTTCATAACTAGAATTTGGTGGATCAGACAAATCAAAAGCATTATTCACCGCAAAAAAACTCTTAATAATAATTACTGCAAATAAAACAAGAAAAACCACCATAATCATAACTTTCTTATCAGTTGCAAATTTCGCCACATCATCAAGTTTCACTCCCATAAAAAGCATAACCAAAAGCATCAAAAATACTATGAAAAAAATTATCAAAAACCAATTTGTTGCATATGTTACAGCATAAGTTACAACCCCCGAAAATGAAACAATAACTGCCGTAAGAAGCGCAACTAAAGTATTAACTCCGGGACTATCATCTCCGAAAAACTTAAACTTAGTCAAAATTGCATAAATAATAACATACATCAAAAGTGCAACAAAAATAACCTTTACAGAGCCAAAAGCTCCCCAAGTCAAAACATCTACCATAAAATTCTTAAAACATAAACATTTATAAATATTATTACTCCTGTTATAGTTATGAGACACTTGTCTAACAAAGAAAAAAAACAAATTAACAACAAACTTCCAAAAGGATATACTATTGATAAAAAAGACGAAATAAAAGTTAAAGAAAATATTTATTTTAAAGGAGATGAACCCTACCTAATCGAAAGAGAAGGAAAACTTCTTCCCCACTTAAAATCAATCCCAGAAACAGAATATAAAAGCGTTTATGTAGACCATGGAGCAATTCCTTTCATTGCAAAAGGAGCTGACTTAATGAGACCTGGAATACAAAAAATCGATGAAGGAATTTCTAAAGATGATGTAATAATGATAAAAGAAGAAGTAAAACACAAAACTATAGCTCTAGGAATTTCAATGCTAGACTCTCAAAACTTAAAAAAACAAGAAAAAGGAAAATCTGTAATAGTTTATCACTACGTTGGTGATGAGTTTTATTAAATTTAAACCTCAGAATTTCTATCAATTATTTCCTGAAGCTTCTTGTAATAATCTCCTTCGGAAATTACGCCTTTCTCAACTAAAAGCTCAACTAAAGCATCTAACCTATCGTTAGTCTCGAAAATCAAATCAACTTCATTTATTTCTTCATCTTTTGCCATAAAAAAACTAAACTTCGAGGATTTATTAATTTTATTGTTTATGGAATTAGGTTTATGTCAAACTAACAATTTTAAACTTACCATTCGTCCTCAAAACCACAATCTTATGCAACGGCTTATACACTAGAAATTTAAGAAAATAAAAATAAAATAACTTTTTCTCATTAAAAAAAATAATATGATAATATTTGCCTTTTTTTTTAACGCTACTCAAACAAAATCTCTGATTAGAATTTAGAAAAATTTTCTTTGCGGTCTTCAAAGCTTTAGAGTTATACTTGCTAATATAATTTTTTGCTGACTCGGAATTTTTCATAACTTTTCCAATAAACTCATCAAAAAAAAATTCAACATCATAATACTCCAAAGGATTCATATATTCTCCCCTAGAAAAAAATTCAATCAAAACCGCAAGACAAATTAACTCAAATAAAATAATAATAAATTTCAAAAGAAAAACATCCAGATTAGAAAAACTAAAACCCACAAGAAAAATCGTAAAAGATAAAGCAATAAACATATACAAAGTCATAATTCTAGAATAATAATGCTGGGGTTTCAAATAATTGAAATTTAATTTTCTCATTGTTCTAATTCAAGTTTAATTTCATCAACAATATTATTTTTCAAATCAGGCATTTTCTTGCCACAAGATTTCAATTTAATTCTAACAATAATATCATTTAACGCGTTCATAAAATATACATACCCGTCATAAGGACTCTTATAAGGATTAAAATACCAATGAACTGCTCCATCATTACCCATTTTTGTTGACATATAATAAAAATGATCAGAACAAGTTAATTTTCTCCAATCATCTAAAAGTCTTCTGTCCTCAATCTTCTTAACCAATTCTTCAAGCTGATAAATCTCATGCATTGCTTCCTGTTGCATTCTGTTTGAAAGCCAAGCACTCAAATCCCTTTCCCTATCAGCCCACGAAACATAGAACGGAACATCAATCTCATCTCGAATTGGAAACTTTGCCAAAGCAGAACTTGGAGTTACAAACTCATAACCATCCTTTAACAACACACCAACTAATTCCTTATAAAAATCAAAAATCCCTGTCTGTTTTTCCTGATGCTCACCAAAAGTTTCATAATCCATAAAAAGATTAACAATTTCTCCCTTCTCTGCTGCCTTTCCAATCCAACTAGAATACTTCTCAGCAGTCAATGGATAATGCTCCCAATTCTGCTCAGAAAATCTAAACGCAATATCATCAGACAAACTATAATTTTTCATAAACAAAGCAATTTTCTTCTTACTCTCTTTTGGCGAATATAGATGATTTGCACTTCTCCAACCTAAAATATTATCCCAACCCTCTGCTAAAACTCCACTATACCCCATCTTCTCAACTTCACGCGCTAAATCATTACTATAAACAAGTTCAGTATTTCTAAAAATCTTAGGCTCGCATCCAAAATATTTTTTTATTGTCTTTCTATGAAGTTCCACCTGCTCTCTAAATTCCTCTTTTGAATACAAAAAACAAAGTGAATGATAATAAGTCTCAGACAAAAATTCAACACATCCGGTTTTTGCAAGCTCCTGAAAACTCTCCAAAACCTTAGGTGCATACTTTTCAAATTGTTCAATTGCAATTCCCGAGATTGAAAACGCAACCTTAAACTTTTTTCCATACTTATTAATCAAATCAAGCAAAAGTTTATTCATAGGCAAATAACATTTATTTGCAACTCTAAGCATGATTTCCTTATTTCTCTCATCATCAAAATAATCATTTTTAGAACCGATATCAAAAATCCGATATTTTCTCAATCTCTCAGGCTGATGAACCTGAAAATAAAAACACACGCCAACCATAAAACAAACTTAAAACTCCCATTTATAACTATTATTAGTCACTATTACATGGAACAATTATTTTCGAATTTAAGAATTAACCCATAAAATGCTAACTGGAAATTCAACCTCAATAGGACCCTCTGCAGTTCTAGGTATTATTTTCTTAACTTCAAAAGAACCAAACTCATCATAATTTCCAACCAAAAGTTTATACCCCAAATCCTCGCCCATAACATTACCAATATAATTTTGCTGATATAATGTCCCATCTGGCTTATAGACATCCAAAATTAAACTTAAAGAAACAATATCATACTTCTCAGAAGAAAAAGGCAAAAATAAACCCTCCTCATTCTTACCTACCTCACCAAAAGTAATATCTCCCTCCTTAGCAGGCTCAAGACTAGAAGTAGAAGAAGATGCAAGATCTCCTCCACCAAATGTCCTACTCAAAGGAAAAAGGAAATTCTTCTTACCATCAGATTTAAGTCGATAATAATTTCCAGCATCTTCAATAGAATCAGAAACCAGCATTCCATTAAGCGCCACATCCCCCTCGGCAGATTTAGGAATAACATAAACACTATAACCCTGCAAAGAATCAAAATCTAACGTCACAGCATTACCTGAACTATCCCTAAAATTGGTATGATAATCAATACCCATATAATTTTCTGTATTTGATAACATACCCTGAGAATCTGATTCAATAAACAAAAACTTCCCATTCTCAACATTCATTGTATAAGTTCCATCAAAATAATAACAATCCGAACTCATTCCTAAACAATTTTCCTTCAAATCTTCCTGTCCATCTTCAACAAGATAAACATCATAATGATCAAAATTAGAATCCGCATAATTTGAAACCTCAACTGCAAAATTTGAAACACTTAAATCTTTATCAGAACTCAAACTAAAACTTGCAGGATTTCCAGTAGACAAATCAAGTTTAGGAATCGGTCTTGGTGCAACATTTGCGGCCTGTGCAGTTTTAACATTTGACACCTTAACTTCATTTACATCATAATTATATTTATCATCAACTGCAAACACATAAACATATACATCACGTCCAGACTCCAATAATTCATACTCATTATTCTCATAATCATACTTTTGATAAATTAAAACTTTCTTCTCACTCTCCCCCTCAGAAAATTTAGCATCTACAGCAAGCAAATCAAGCTTAAAACCTAAAGACTCATCAGAATAATAATATCTTCCAAACTTATCTTCAACACCTAATTGGTCATTAAATTTACTAGGAATCTCGCCATTCTCAATTAAAGTTCTAAAAGACTCATGGCCTGAAAAAGAACTATCAAAAAAATTCTCGTACGAATACAAAATCACAAAATTATTCACCTCATCAGAATTTGCAGGTTTCTTAACTTTCAATTCAATAGTATTAGGCAAAGACTCATAAGTACTCACTGCAAAATCAACTGAGGCAAGAGGAATATTATATTCAAAAATTCCTCCGAACTCAAAACTTGTCTCACCCTCTCCCGCCTTTTTAACATCAAACTTCAATCCAAAAAATTTTCCGTCAGTTTTACCTGCAATCCCTTCAATAAAACTTATACTCAAATCATAATTCTTAAAAGCCTCAGGACTCTCTTTTTCCAACTCTTTCAAAACAATTTCAACAATAGCCTCCTCAACACTAGCCCCAGAATTTTGAGACAAATAACTAGGAACTTCTGACTTTAATTTGTCAGAAACTTGAGGCAAAACTTTCTCAACTGCAAAAAGCAAATCAAAAAGTTCTTTATCTGAAACCGCAAACTGAGCCGAAACTTTTTTCTCGGCAGAAAAAGTAGGACCAGTAACTTTATTTGCAACAACAAGTCCCATGTCCAAAACATCATTGTCAGCATCTCTATTAACCTCAGCAAACAAATTACGATATTTTGTTGGTCCAAGTAATTTTTCAACATCTACAGACAAACTTTCCTCCACATAGTTTTTCAAAAAATCTTCTCCTAAATTACTAAATTCTGGCAGACAATTCTCCCCCCCCTTATCTTTACTTGCCTTTGCATTAATTTCATTATACCACAACTGGACATAAGGACTTACAACCTGACAACCTAACAATTCATCCGTTGAAACAATAACATTATTATTTTGATATGAAGCAAATTTCGAAGGAAAACTCTTCAAACTATATTCCAAACCAGAACTCAAAGTATTCTCCAAAACCAAATCTTGATAAATCTCAACCTTGTTCAAATAATCAACTGCCGGAAGTTTCTCATCAAGACTAAATCTATCTTTCATATCATCCAAAGGTGAAAACCACAAAAGAACTGTCAAAGCAAACATAACAACTGCTGTAATAAAAGCAACAATTACAAAAGAAATCCCTTTTCTATTTTTGAAAATCATATCTGCTCACCTCGCAAAGTTTCAAGAGGTTTAAATGAAACAATTCTAAACTTATTATTTTCAGTTTTAAATACAACAAAAAAATTTTCATTCTCCACTTCATCCTTAAATGATAATGATTCAATCAAAGCTAAGTCTTGGGTCTCATAAACATTTAAAACCTCATCATCGTCAAAACTATCTCCAGAATACTCTCGATAAAAATCATAAACATTCTCTCCTGAACTTGTCTTAATATCCTTATACTTTAAAACAAAATCTTTCTCATATTTTTTTATAATAGAGACGGCATTTTGAGATTTCAAATGAATAACATCAATAATTCTATATTTATTTTCAGGATTTAAATTTAGCATAACAATCTCTTCCCCTTTCAATTCTAGCCTTAAAAAAGTCGAGACAAAAACTGACGGAAAATCTTGAGATATTTCCGGCAAAGATTTCTCTTCAAAAGTTGAATTTGCATTTTGTGCAACAAAAGAAGTCACTAACATAAAAATAAAAATAAAAACAATTCCAAGTATGAATATAATCCCCTCAGCTGCTAAGCCCCCGTTTTTATTTTTTAATCTCATTTTAATATTGAATGTAACCGTGAATTTTTTTAAACAGAATATAAGCTTTCCATAAATCCTCAGTTGCAGCAACACGTTTTTTATCAAATTCTGCTTCTCCACCTTCATCTCCCGCAGGTTCTTCTTTCTTTTTAGAACTAGAAGGGAAAGGAGCTTTTGCCATATCCCACAAACCTTTAAATGGACCAGTTGTCATATCTTTTACATCCTTTGGAACTTTCCATTTTTCTTTTGCTTTCTTCTCCTCTTCAATTTTTTGTGCTGGGGTTTGCTCGTCATTCTCTCCTTCAAGTTTGTCAACATAGCTCAAAAGTTCATCTTTAATAACATCAACTTCTGAGACAAGAGTTGAAATCAAATCAATATCATCCGCTTGAAACTTTTTCTTATAAGATGCAAGCTCAAATAAATTCCAACCATAAGATGCAAGAGTAATTTTATTTTGCATATAGGGAATCTGTGCAGGTCCTTGTGGAGTTTGTTTTGTTTCATTTCTTCTTCTTTGTCCAAAAGTAAATTCCATAACTCCATAAGGTTTCATGTCAGTTCTTTTAACTTTTATAGTTTTCTCTTCTTTGAGTTTTTTGAATTGCTCGGCAGTTATCTCTTTAGAACATTCAACAAACAAATACCAAAACTTTTTTTCTGTTGCCCCATACTTAGCCCTCTCTACAAAATCCTCGTCACTTTCCTCTTCTATATCATAAATATACCCAGATTTTCCTTTTTTTGCATCTTTATCAAATGCTTTTCCTCTTTCAAATTCGTTTGTGTAAAAACCAAATCTTCCAAACTCTAGTTTTTTCAAAAATTCCCCTCCTTCTGCAGGACCATAAATTTTCTGGCCAGCAAAACCTCCAACTCTTAAAACTCTTGCAAATGAATATGAAGTGTCTAAAAGTCCTACAAATTCAGGATTTTCTAAATCAAAACCAGCATAATAATTTGAATTATCAAAGCCTTCAGATTTTCTGTGAATTTCTTTCAATAGAGGTTTTATAAGTTTTACATACATCAAAATCTGAGCGTAAATATTTTTAAGCGCTGCAATTTTTAATTTAAAAGTTACTTGCGTGTCACGAATTGCCGTTGGAAGCCAAACATAAAATCGATATAAAAATGATGCTATTTGTTCTTTTGCTCCAAGAGTTGTTTCAACAGAATAAGTTTGCTTATCTAATTGGTCCTTCAAAGATTCAGTATCAAGAGGACTTGTCAAATTTGTCGAAAAGAAAAACTGAGGTAAAAGCACAAAATCCAGTCCTTGTTCTGTAGCGGATTTATTTATCTGCCACATTCTTCCCCCATCAACTTCATTCACCCATTTATCTTTTATCGTTCGAATAGCTTCATCTCTCTCATTAATCCACTTTGCCAAATCTTTATTTTGCTGCTCTTTTGGTTTTTTAATTTCCTGCTGAATTTTCTCATCATTATTAACAATTTTGTCAATCCAGGACTTATAGAAATCAGCTTTTTTAACTTCCTGAAATAGTGGCATAAGATGAACTTTAATTAACTGAATCAAGTTTTGAAGATTAGACTGAAACGCTTGAATCGAACCCCCCTTTGACTGTCTCATTTGTGAACCAAACTGATTACTTTCACTAAAATAATGATAATCCTCAATCTTGAATGGGAACCACCCTTTATTTACTAAAAGTCCAAAATTATGGAACCAAAAATAAGGTTCAGTTATGTCTTCATTTTCTCCCCAGATTCCAAATTCTAAATCCAAAACTTTATTTTCTCTAACTTTATCTGCCTTTTCTACAAGTTTTGCAATCCGTGTATTAAAAATTGAATCGGGCATTCTTAAAAAAATACGCGAAATTAAGTTTTTAATATTTTAGCGAGCACTAAAGAGTTTATATAATATAAAAAGAGGTAATTGATTAGGTTCAAGAAGAGATAGAGATTTTAATTCTATTCATGGCTAGCAAAAACGAAGTTTTGGGGGAGGTTTGGGGAATTAAATCTATTAAAATCTTTATTTCGATCAAAAACCTAATCAATTATAAAAGAGATTATTATGCATAAGAATAATTTGGATTTGACATTGTAAAAGGCATTCTTACATGTTCATTGTTTAAATCAAAATCCAAATAAGACCACATAACTTCTTTAGAAAATCTAACCTCCAATTTCACACTCTTTACTTCTTTTAACATTTTTTTTGTAACTTCTTTCTCTAAAAAATTAGAAAAAAATTTAGTTGCCAATGGAATCTCAAAACCTTTTACTGAAAAATCTTTATTAAAATCCACTAAAAGTCCATAAATTTCAACTGTTCCCTTATAATCTCCTTCTGAGCTTAATAGGAGAATATCATTTTCCTCATCATAATCAAAGTTTAAGTTTTTTTTCATTTTTAGTTATATTTAAATTAAATTCTAATTCAGTCAGATAATTTTCAAATAAAACAAAAGGAATCCTCCTGCAAATAATGTCCTCATTTTCTTTTTTACAGATTACCGGCAATTTTTCAATTAATTTACCATCCTTACCCAAACCCTCTTCGGTAATTAAAAGTACTTTTTTTCCTTCTACTTTCAATTTATTTGTGTATGCAATTAAAAATAAATCTGCATATTTTTGTTCATAATTCTCTAATTCTAACTCTATTTTATCCTGCTCATTATTTAAATAAATTTCATTCTCCTTAATGTAATATTTTTCAATTAAATCTTGTACATCTTCAATTATTTCTAAACTAGAAATCTGATAGTCTTTAATCTTTTTTTTAAAACTTAATAAATCTTTACTTCTTAATTCTTCATAAACTTTATCTAATACAATTATTTCTCCGATTTTAACTTTATCAACTAAAAAATCAATCAAACCATCAAAAATAACTTTATTTACTGCTTTTTTATCTTCTTTTGAATAATGAGAATAATATTCGTGATAATATCTAATGAAATTGATTATGCTTGATGCATCCATCATAATTGAATCATATTTCATGAATAAATCACCTCTTCTATAAGTTTATTCTTAATATTTAAAGTATCTAAAACTGCGGATTCAGACAATTTTCCTTCAAAATAATTTATTTTTACAATTTCTTTAAACAAATTTGATTCTATTGGTTTAGGTTGGCTAAAATATAATTCTTTTCCAGACTCTTTGGCCTTTTCTTTTTCTAATTCTAAAGTGACCTTTCTTTTTTGTTTGTCTTCAAAAATTTTTAGTTGAATAGTCTCATAAATACGTTGATAATTTTTTTGAGAAATTTTATTATTTATCCTTAATCTAGTGTATAAAGCAAAATTACTAATGTGTGTGTTTTGAGTTATTTCATCAATAATTTTTTTATGAAAATCATTTTCTTGAGTTGCTTCTGTCAACGTAGTTAATTTCAAGTCATAATCACCAATTAAAAAATAATATGCGAAATCATTACACCATTTTTCTACTTTATTAGAATTTGAGTCTAATCCTTCGCCAACGATTTCATCTATTTCTTCCAGATTTAACAAATAATGTGCAAATTCATGCATTAAAGTAAATATTTCTCTTTTTAGTGAATCTTGTTGTCTTTTTATTACAATTAAATTAGGAGCCATAAAAAAACCATTAAATATTGACTTCAAATCCTCTTTTTTCTTCTTATCAACGAACTCAAAAACAAAGACATTAAACTGTTCAATTACTCGAATTAAGTTTTCTAAATAATCTCTATCTTTTTTTGAAGATTTTAATTTTTTTCCTGTTTTAAATTCTTTTTCAACTTCAAAAAACTCTTTTTTTATTCTTTTTGCAACATCTGAAGGAGTTTCATTCAAATTGGCAATTAATTTTCTTTCTGCACGATATTTTATTGAGTTACATAGAGTTTCAATTTCGATTTTTTTTTTTTCAAATTCATCTACTTTCTTTATTGAACCTAAATTCAAATCGGCATTAAAAGTCTTTTTTCTAAAAAAAAGACTTAATTTTTCTTTTTCTGGTAAGTTCCTTCTTGAAATATACCACTCAAAGCCCCTCTCAAAAATGTTATCTATTTTTTTTATAATAGAAAGTTTTGTTTTTTGTTTTTTGTCGAGTATAAGTCTTAACTCTTCCAAATTTAAAATTGGATTTTTATTTTTTCCTTGAAGCAGTTTAAGAAATTTCTCTGAAGATAAATTAAAAAGTTCTAAAAGATACTTTAGTCTATTAGGATTGATAAAAAATTCTAAATCATTATTTTTTAAATCCTTAGTCATATTTTTTTTTAGAAAAAACGTATTATATATTTTCTTATTATATCATTAGTAGTAATTAAGGAATTACTTCAACCCCATTATATTTTCGATAATCTAATTTTTCAAAACCCATCCCTTTTAATTCTGGAGCAATTCGTTTTAATTCGTTAATTA
>CAZLRR010000026.1:2537-12318 GCA_964562045.1 uncultured Methanosarcinales archaeon | reverse complement strand
AGTTTATTTGGATTAGAACTTCACAATTAAGTTTATAAATCTACAAATCATATAAAATTAAGAAAAATGAGTGAAACACGTTCATATACAGATGGAGTTAATGAAGTTTCAAAAAATCTAGGTTCAAAATATGGAACTTTTTTTACTTTAGGAGCAACATCAATAAAAGAAGGAATAAGGCCAATTTTTCAAGATCAGAATTTATCCCATTATGAACAAATGGCCGCAGTTCTTAGTGGAATGGTTCCACTAATGGGATTTGTAACTCAAAAAACATTTCCTTCAGGACCTACAAGTTACACCGCCGAATCCATTCATAAAGGTTTAAGAGTAATTTTAAAAAATCAAGAATACACGAGATTAGATTCAAAAGAAAGAAGAATTATTAATCCAAAAATTGAAATACCAGATACTTGTGAATGTCTAATTTTTGGAAATTCCCACTTAGAAAATTACTTTAAACAATCAATAGGAGAGAATTTTCTGGTTGAAGAAATTATGCAAAACTATTTAGGAGATTATACCCCAAATCAAACTCCCACACTGCAAGAATTAGTAGAAGAACAAGCAAAAGCTAATTTAAGAAGAGGACTTGCAGACAAATTAGAACAAATTCAATTTAAACCTAAAGAAAAATCAATTTCAGAATTTAATATTGCTGCATAATATTAATGATGGGGTAAAATTACCCTAGAAACATATTCTCCCAATTCATTTTTATTTCTAATAGGCATAGATTTCAAATGTTCTAAAAGCATAAACTCCAACTCTTCAAATCCGAATGGTTCTCTAAACTTAGGAAAAACTGCTCTCAATCCACTCCAATTTACAGTTTCCCAATTAGTTTCATCAATAAATTCTTTGATTCCCAAAAATAATGAAACTGGAGATTTACTTTCTAAACCAAGAGTCGAACAAACTGAAATCTCTTCATCATTTAAATCTTTAAAATTGAAATATTTCTCAAAATCAGATATTAAAGCCGGACCAATATAACTCAAGGGTTTAAACCTAGTAAAATAATCTTGATTCAATAAAGGTGAAGCATTTGCAAAATCATCTTTATTATCTACCCTCAAACCCGGGAAATACCTATAAGAATAAATTAAATTAACTAAACCCTCACTTAAAAATCTTCTCGCATCTTCTCTTACAAAATCAGGTTTTTTAGATTGCTCACTTGCATCTTTTAAGTTTCTACAATACCTAAGCATTGAAGAAAGAAATCTAGGAAAATGTTCATTAATAATTGTCAAATGCTCTGCAAACGCACTTTGAGGATTCATACAAATATCAACAATAAATTTTTTATAAATCTAATTAACAAATAAGAAAATTTCTACTCACTTCACTCCTAACCTTTATAAATAAAAACAACTTAAATTAAATATGGTAAAAATTACAGTTAAAAAAACGCATACTGTGAAAGCAAGAAAGCCGATATTTTTAAAAGAAAAACCTGAAATGGGCAAGAAAATGTATAAAATATCCAAACTTGCAATCAGGTCAAATAATAAAGAATTTTTTGAGAGAAATACAGAATTAATTAAAAGACTAGCTAAACTATGAAAATCAATAATACAAAATTAAAATTCTACTCACTTCATCAAATATCTTTATAAATGAAAACTACCTCAAATAAATAGGAAATAAATTTTAAAGGGGTCGAATTCGACTCCTTTAGAAATAAAAAAAATGACAAACGATAAAAAATATATATACCTAAAAGGAGCAGAAGAAAACAATCTAAAATCAGTAGACGTTAAATTTCCTCTTGGAGTTTTATGTGGAGTTTCGGGAGTTTCAGGAAGTGGAAAATCTTCTCTTTTAAATCAAACTCTAGTTCCAGCATTAAAGAAACATTTCGGACAAGAATTTGATAAAATGGGAAAACACGAATCAATTGAAATCCCAGAAAATATTCGAAGTATTATTGTAATTGATCAAGACCCGATTGGTAAAACTCCAAGGTCAAATCCTGCAACATATATTAAAGTTTTTGATGATATTAGAAAAATTTTTGCAGCAACAAAGGAATCAAAAATTCGTGGATATAAAGAAGGTAGATTTTCTTTTAACGTTAAAGGAGGTCGTTGTGAAAAATGTAATGGTGACGGAACTATAAAAATCGAAATGAATTTTTTGCCTGATGTTTATGTTGAATGTGAAGAGTGTCATGGTAAAAGATACAATCGTGAAACTCTTGATATTACATATAAAGGAAAAAATATCGCAGAAGTTTTAGATATGGATGTTGAAACAGCAACTGAATTTTTTTCCAGCCACACATCAATTCATAGAAAACTCCAAACTTTAATGGAAGTTGGACTGGGTTATATTAAATTAGGACAAAGTTCTACAACTTTATCTGGAGGAGAATCACAGCGTATAAAACTAACTAGAGAACTTGCTAAATTCAAATCTGGACATACAGTTTACATTTTAGATGAACCAACAACTGGACTTCACTTTGAAGATGTTAGAAAACTAATTTCTGTAATGAATAGACTTGTTGATAAAGGCAACTCAATATTTGTAATCGAACACAATTTAGACGTAATTAAAAGTTGTGATTATGTAATAGATTTAGGACCTGAGGGTGGAGAAGGAGGAGGACAAATAATTGCAAAAGGAACTCCGGAAGAAATTGCTAAAATTGAGAAGAGTTATACGGGTAAGTTCTTGAAGAAGATGTTGTAAAAAGAATAGTTTTATAAATTTATAAGTAGTAATAAAATAAAATGCATGAATTAGTAGAATTAATAAACCAAATTTCTGATGAAAAGGGACTTGATTTTCATGTAACCCCTGAAACAAATTTCTCAAATGCAGAGTTTTCATCTAATTCTAAAATAAGTATACATAGTCTTAATTTTACACCTCAAATAAGTATTGAAGATCAAAGACCACAATATGGATTTTCTTTAGACTTAACTCTACTAATTGGCAGTAAATACTCTCATATCCTCTCTATTCCAAATCAACAATCCCAAACCATCAAAGAATTTTTATCTCAAACAAACTTACATCTAATTCAATTATTTCATAGAAAAATGACATATGGACAAACACGAGTTAGTGAAAGAGATAAAAAAACATACCTTGTAGAATTATCTGATTTAAATCATACTAAATCAGCAATAGAATATTTATTCTTCTGAAACTGGAATTTGATCTAATTCTCTTTGGACTGCAGGAGAAAGAATTATTAAATCATAATTTTTATTTGTCGTTGGAACTTTATCATGTACCAATATTCTTACTAGCAATAGAACTTTTTTTTGAGGTTCATATATATAAATCATACGATAAGTATGGCAACCTGCTAAATATGCATGTCTATATTTAAATTCTGGAATTTTAATCTTTGAAAGAAGTTCAGTAAGTTTACGATCTTTTCCTTCTTCTTTATTTGCAAACAATAATCTTCTTTCAATATTTCTTGCTAAGAATTGATCCCTTGGACAAAGACCAGATAAATCTTTTTCATAACGAGAATCTCTAATAATATACCTAATATCAAAAAAAAGATCCTCCGACAATAAAGTTTTATATCTACTATCATAAAATCTTATCTGTTCAAGAAATTCAAAACAATTCTCAGAAAATGACTCTAACTCAGTTAAACAATCAGCAATTAAATCCTTTTCATTCTCTGTAACCAGACCAGGCAATAATTCTAAATTCTGTTTGATTTTATCAAGTTTCGTAATAAAAATCTCAATCTCACGACTAACAAAAGTAGTAAATCTTTCATGCTCTTTCTCAAGTTCCAACTCGTGTTTATCAAATTGTGCTAACTTCCAAATTTCTTGTTTTAATTTTTCAGAATTTTCTAAAATAGTTCCTATAATTTCAATTAATTGTTTAAACTCTTCCAAATAAATATTTTCTTTAAAAGAAACTGAACTAATCTTTCTCCTATTAAAAAAACTATTTTTTACTATAAAAGACCGAACAAAAACTTTCTTTTTTCTAACACAAAATGTTTTGAAAAGTTCATAAAGTCTATTCAAATCAACCTCAAAAAGTCTCATTTCATCTAACTCATATTTTTTAGATAAAACTTCAATCATAAAATAAAAAGAAACTTATAAATTTATAAATATTATCTAAAATTTAATAAAACATACCTAAAAAATCAGCAAAAGCATTTTTACCTCCACGATTTTCACTTCCAGTACTAGCAAATTCTTGAAAAATATTTTCAGGATAACCTATAGAAGTAACTCTCCAATGTTTCCCTGACTTTTCAACAACAAATCCATTAGCTTCTAAAAGGCTATTTATTTCTCTAGACATGGAACCTCTACTGCCGGATAATAGAGTTTTTAACCTCTTTAAGAAGTCTCCTTCTTGTACAGAATATTCTGCAACTAAAGGCTTATTCGCATCAATAATTTGTTTCGCAAGATAACTTTTCCTTCCCCTGTCAGCAGTACTAATCTCTGCACCTGTTTTTATTAAATCTATAACTTCTGCCTTTACTTGCATAGGATTTACTTCCGGAGGTAAATTTAATTCTAAGCCATAAGGAGGCAAATCAGAACCTGAATCATTAGATCTTCTTAAAAGAGAGTCATTTTGTGCTTTTAAATTATACAACTGTGTGTTTAAATCCCTAATTTTCTTCTCTAAACCTTCCCTTTCAGAGTTAATAGTTTTTATTTCTACAGTCATTCTAGTGTTTTCTTCAAGTGCTAAATCTAACATCTCATTATTTTGAGCCAAAACCTCTTCTGGATCTTGTAATGGTTTACTCTGCACTTCTATGGGGCACTCTCTTAATTTCTCTTCTCTTTGTTTTTTTAATTTTTTTAAATGATTAGAGGTTTTTAATTCATTATATGAATCAACCGAACCTAAATTTAGATGTAAAAGTCTATCGCCAATCTGATTTACTAAATAATTTACTAATTTTTTACTTCTTTCTCTATCCGGAAAATGACCAAACATATTCCCAAATTCATCCTCAGAGATTGTTTGAACTCCACCAACTCTATTATTTCCTGGCCAAGAAATAGTAATACCCATTTTGGACTCCAAATTTAATTCATAAAGATTATTTAATACATTAGTGAAAAAATCTCTTTCTGGAACAAAAACATGTCCAAGTCCTGCAAGAGCTTTAGCTAAATAGTTAGGCAAAATAATGGCCCTCCCACAATTTTTTCCCATATAAATTAAAGGCAATCTATTACCTCCAGAACCACCTACAAAAGAAGCAACAAAAGGTATCTCCTCTTTCGAAAAGCAATTAGGAGATAATTTAAACGGAATAGAGCCATCCCTACAACCAACACCTACAATCTTTTTATCTCCTATTAATTCACTCACAATTCTTGGCTTTAATATCGATTTTGAAAATCCGCTTGAAATATCAGTTGAATAATAATCTTGCATAACCAAAATATGAGATTTACCATTATCTTGAAGATATATGATTTCTGTGCTAATCCTATCACAACCTTTTGAACCAGGATGAGAATATTTTATACCGATATTACGAGTCTCTTCATCTTCATATGAAGTAGTCTCTATTCTATAATCTTCTATGTCAAAAATAGATTTAAAATCATAACCAAGCAATTCTTTTCTTACTCCATCAGGAAGATGTGGACTTTTTGCTATCCACATTCCAGTTTGAAATGTTATGTCTTCTAAATTCAAACCTGCATTCGCAGGAATTCTTGTTTGAAAAATCCTACCCATCGTTACTTTTAGGGGCAATCAAATATTTATAAATATTTCCAATTTGACTTTTTGAATTGCGAACTCCTATAATACACCAATTTTTCTAAAAATATAGTGATTCATTTGGTTTAAAAATTCTTCTTAATTGATTTATCAGATAATTTCATTTTTAATATTATCACAAAACAAAAAATAGTGACTATTTCAAACACTTCCATAAAAGATTTATAAACTTGTAAAATAATTCTTAATCTGATGGAAAATACACTGGATGGAATGGACTTAACACAATACTTTTTTGTAGGCAATAATAAAGAAGAAATACAACAATTTCTTGAGGGATTAAGAGGACTTTCTCCAAATATTGGAATAATGGCAGTAATCGGACCTCAAATCTATGCAAGAAAAGGACTTGAACCAATAAACCCTGAAACAATTAACACAATCACAAATTTAACTAAAACTTGTACACACACTTTAAACAGAAGCACATTATATCTAAAAAAAGGATTAGTCAGAAGATATCAAAACCCAACAAAAGACTATGAAAGAATTGGTCTTACATACCAAAAAATCTTAGAAAGATGCAAACAACTTGGAAAATGTGATGGAGAATTTATTGATTTAGATTGTTTTGAAACAGGACACACCATAGAAATTAATGGAGAATTTATGAAAAATTGGTTTGGAATAGAACCTATTTATGAACCCAAAGTTCATCAAATTAGGAGACAACCCACCCAGATTCCTAAAATTGGTCGAAAACCCCCAATTCCACCTAGAAGATTAGAGAGAAGATTACAATTTCCCTTAGTTGACGATAGTAATATAAGAAGAGGAGCAGTAAAAGCAGGATTACACTATATTGCTTAATCTTAAATTTTCAAAATTAACTTCCCATTCTTAAAAACTTTAACAAGACCGCCACTCTCAGAGACTAAAACTGCAACAGCTTTAGTTTTTGCAGTAATTGCAACTGCTGCCAAATGCCGAGTTCCCCAGCCATCAAAAGATTTAACTCCAGTTGTATCAACATTCAAATAAGTTCCACAAGATAAAACTGTTCCATCATTAGACAAAATAAAAGCCCCATCAAGTTGCGCATAATTCTTAATAGTCTCAGATAAATCCGACTGCAAAACATTACGCAAATTCTCAGGATATCCAAAAAAAGGATTCAAAATCAATGACTTCAAATATGGTTTTAATTCCCCTTCATCTCCTATTACAAACAAAGTTCCAACCTTTTTGCCTTCTCTACCTTCATCTCTAATCTGCTCAGCCAAATCAATAACTTTTGTAATTACGGTATCATCTTCCATATGCTCTCCCAAATCAAACTTTCCAATTCGATATAAAACTCTAGAAACTTCCACAACAAGCATACCTAAATGAAAATCAAACATACAAGACCTATCAAAAATAAAAACAACCTTTGCTTCTTGCAAAATCAATTTTAACTTAATTGCCTCAATTAGAATCTCTTTAATCTTGTCTGAAAATTGAAGGTTTTCGGGGTTTGGCAAAACAAAATTTTCTCCTTTTTCCTGACCTTTTCTCAAAACATTAATTCTAAGAGTCTCAGGAACATTATTTTCTTCAAAATTTTTCTGAACCTGAGCTTCAACAATCAAAATGTTATCTGCATTTAATTCCCTATAAAGTTGTGATGCAGTAAAACCTAAAACCTCCTGAATTTTCTGCGAAACCATCTTAAGCTAATCTTAGCTCCAAAGTTTATAAATTTTAACATTAAATTATATAATTATACAAAAACTTTATTAATCTAAAGATTCAAAATTAGATATAATGAGAAAATTAGCATTTTTAACTTTTATAATTGCGATTTTTGGACTGCTTTTTGCAGGATGTGGCCAAGAGAAAGAACCCCAGGTTTTATCCTGTGGAGATTATATTGAAGGAGAAACTTGGCAAGAAGATTGTAATACCTGTTTTTGTGAGAATGGTGAAACAGTTTGTACAGAAATTGCCTGCCCAGAAAAAAATGATTCAAAAATTCAAGATAGATTAAATGAGATAGAATTTAATTCAAATTTGACAAATATTGAAAATAGATACTTGGCAATGCTTCAAGAGCAATACGTTCACTCAAAAATCTATCACATTAAAACAAAAGAAGTTAATTGTGATGAGTGTTATGATTTAAGTTATAAAAAAGATAGAGAAATTATCAAACTAGAAATCAGATATAATAAATTAAAAACACAAAAAATAGTAAAGGATAATTTGGCAACAGAAATCGAAAATGAAAATGTATGTAGATTATTTGGAGGTTATTGGAATGAATGCCCAAGTCCATGTGAAACTGATGAAGAAGCTTGTATTACCATGTGTAATCCCCCTGTTTGTGAATTTGATTACAATAAAATTGTATATAATAAACTTGGAGAAGTTTGTGGCGGAATCGGTTATGGAGACTGTGAATATGGTTTGAAATGTTATTTCGAAGTTCAGAGCGATGAGACAGGAATCTGCAAAGAAGATTAATTTCTCAAATTCTTTCTATTTTGTCACTCCAAGAGACAATAGTTTTATAAATTCTCAAATCTTAATAATTTTGATAAGGATGGTAACAGAATACAAAATCAGCGCGGAATGTGCAGAAGAATTTGAGCTAGAAAGGAAAGCAATCATAAGAGCAAGAGGCGGACTTGAAGAAATCGCAGAAAAAGATACAAAACTGATAATTGTTGAAGCAACACCAAATACAATAGAATATGAAAGAATTCCAGTTGCTCCAAACTCCCCCTATAAAACAAATTAATTTTATAAACTTTTACTTCATATTCTATTTATGATACAATTCGACCCCAAAACTTTTCCGAATAAACCCGGAGTATATATTTTCAAAGATACAGAAGATAAAATTATTTATATTGGAAAAGCTAAATCTCTAAAAAAAAGAATTTCACAATATTTTATGCAAAAACACGAAAATTCAATTAAAACAAGATTTCTAGTTTCAAAAATTGAAAAAATCGATTATATTATTGTAGATAATGAAGTTGAAGCGCTTCTTTTAGAAAACAAACTTATCAAAAAACACAAACCGAAATACAATATCAACCTAAAAGATGATAAAACCTACCCCTACATAAAAATTACAGACGAAGAATTTCCTAAAATTATGCAAACTCGAGTTGTAAAAGAAGATGGAGAATATTACGGACCCTTTACAGATGGAAACGCAAGATCAGAAGTTTATTATCTTCTTGTCTCAATTTTCAAACTTCTAACTCCAAAAACTTTCAAAAGCAAATCAAAACTAAATTATGAAATCGGGCTTGCTCCCGCAAAATCTGAAAAAGAAATTGACAAAAAATCGTATGAAGAGAACATAGAGCTCGCAAAACAGTTTCTAAACGGAAATGTTAAACCAACAGTAAAAAAGCTCAAAAATGAGATGATAAACGCCTCAAATAATAGGCAATATGAGTATGCGCTCGATTTAAAAAACAAATTAATTGCAATTGAGAATTTTATCGAAAAACAAAAAGTTGACCAAATTAAAAAGTTTGACCAAGACATAATCGTTTGTGGCCCTCACCTAGACAAATTAAAGTTTGTAGTTTTATCAATAGTTAAAGGAACAATTCTAGGGAAAAAACAATACATAATTGAAAAAGAAGAAAATTCATTTGAAAATTTCCTAAAAGCATTTTATCAAAACCATCCAGTCCCAAGAGAAATAATTGTTGAAGAAAATTTAACAACCGAAAAAGAAGTTCTGGAGAAATATCTCTCAACTCTAAAACTGAGCAAAGTTGAAATAACACAACCCAAAAAAGGAGACAAACTAAAACTTTTAGAACTTGCAAAACAAAATCTAAGTATTGAACTTGATGAAACCTCAATACTAAAAGAGATACAGGAAAAGTTTCACCTGCCGAAATACCCAAAAATTATCGAATTCTTTGATATGTCAAACTTAGGAAAAGGATATCAAGTGGGAGCTCTAACTTATTGGGAAGATGGAAAACGTATTGCAAAAAACTCAAGAAAATTCCAAATAAAAAGTTTTACAGGAAAAAATGATGACTTTGGAGCAATGAGAGAAGTATTATTT
>CAZLRR010000026.1:0-2437 GCA_964562045.1 uncultured Methanosarcinales archaeon | reverse complement strand
AAAAAGTTTTACAGGAAAAAATGATGACTTTGGAGCAATGAGAGAAGTATTATTTCGGCGTTATAAACGCCTCAAAGAGATGGGCGATAAGAGAATAGAGATTGGAGATGAGGCAGAGAATAGGAAAGTCTCTAATCTCCATTCCCTAAACTCAAATCCCGAAAACCTTCCAAACCTAATCATTCTCGATGGGGGAAAAGGTCAACTTTCTGCTGGACTTGATGCACTTAGAGTTTTAAGACTTGAGATTCCAATCCTTGCACTTGCAAAAAAAGAAGAAGAAATATTCTCAATTGACAAACACTTCAAATTCGATAAAAATAGTCCTATGATGCTTTTAATTCGAAGAATGCGTGACACAACCCATAACTATGTAATTGCTTATAATCGTAAAAAAAGAAATATTGAACTTCGAAATAGCAATTGAGAAAGCAATATTCCAAAAATATTAATTTTGAAAAATAATTATATTTTTGATATATGAAACTAAGAGAAAAATAGTCCACATAATTTATAAAACTATCGTGGACTACAAAATTCAAAAAATTATTCTTTTAAAAAAATTTCATATCCAGAAATGCCTTCTCTATCAAATTTCCTATAAAAATAAATAGGTTTATTTTGAATAAAATGTTCAGCTCTCTCTTCTGCTCTCTTCCCCATAAATCTTGTTCCAACTAAAGAATTCTCCAAACCCCTAAAAGCAGAAATAACCTCTATTTAATAAAAGTTAAGACAAATAAAAAAGTTATTAAGAATTTAATACAAGCTTTTATAAATTAATAAAAATTATAATTTTTATGAAATTCTCTCAAACTTCTCAACAAAAAATTGATAAAATTATAGCAGATGGAGCAAAAAATCTTTATATTCTAGCAGATTTTGACGGAACTTTAACTTTAGGAATAGATAAAAACGGAGTCCAACAAAATAATTCAATCTCAGTATTTAGAAATGAAAATTTTCTAGATGAAGATTATGTAAAACGTTCTCACGAATTAAAAGATAAATACTTTCCTCTCGAAAATGACCACACACTCCCATTCGAAAAAAGATTCAAATTTTGTCAAGAATGGTGGACAAAACATTTTGAACTTTTAAGAGAAAAGGGTTTATCTATGAAAGAAATAGAAGAAGTTCTACAACGAAATTTGCTTCATATGAGAACAGGACTAAAACAATTTTTAACTAATACTTATACTGCCAAGATGCCTGTTTTTGTATATTCTGCATCTGGTGCAGGCGATTTAGTTAAATTATCTCTGAAAAGAAATGGTGTTCAAGGAAATATTGAATATATGATTAATGAATGGATTACAGATTCTAAAGGCAGATTCTTAAAAACAAAAAGTATAATTATTCATTCAATGAACAAAAATGGACTTGCAATAAAACAACATGGCTCTTACCCTAAAATTCAAGGAAGAAAAAATATAATAATTCTTGGAGATGGTGCAGGAGATGTTAATATGTCAAGCGATTTAGATTATGATATATGTTTGAAAATCGGATTTCTAAATATACTTGAAACTGACCCAAAATATGAAGAAAAAAGAAAATTTTATGAAAAAATTTATGATATTGTTCTTCCATGGGATTCTGGACTAGAGCCAATAACCGAAATAATCAAAAAGACATATGGAAATTAAATTTGACCAACACTTTTTAAGCGATAAAGAAGTTCTCTCTAAAATAGTTGAAACTATAGATATAAACCCAGAAGACATAATTTTTGAAATTGGACCTGGACATGGAGTTCTAACAAAAGAAATTCTAAACCAAAAACCAAAAAAATTAATTGTTTGTGAATTGGATGAATCTCTAATCCAAAAATTAAAATCCCTAATCTCAAGTCCCCACTCCCTAATCTTAGGAAATGCCCTAGATGAAATTCCAAATTCAACATTCACAAAACTAGTGGGAAACATTCCCTACGCAATTACTGAGCCACTCTATGAACAAATTCTAGACTTGAAAATTCCATTTGTAGTTTTAATGCATGGAAAAAGATTCTATGAACAATACGCATCTAAGCAAACAAATAAATGGCATTATTTTATCAACGCATTTTATGATGTAGAAAAAATCTGCAAAGTTCCTGGGACAAGTTTTAAACCTAAAACCAAAGTTGATTCTGTTGTTGTCAAACTCACTCCAAAAGAAAACATCACAGAAGAAGACAAATTTTTCCAGTTTTTATTTGAGAAAAGAGATAGAATTTGTAAAAATGCTCTTCTTTTCTCTTTAGTTGATAGCAAAAAAATTTCAAAAAAAGATGCAAAACAACAACTTGAAGAAATGGAGCTTAGGAAAGAAATCCTTGATAAAAGAGTTAAAAACTTATCTAATAATGAATTCATAAATATCTTGACAAGAATTCTCTAAAACCCTTCAATTCCAATTTTTAACAAAATATCCCTAATTTCTTGAATTACTT
>CAZLRR010000025.1:0-12384 GCA_964562045.1 uncultured Methanosarcinales archaeon | reverse complement strand
GTTCAAATCCCTAGTTATAGAATATGTTTAGAAGAAACGTCAGGACTGGGATTTGAACCCAGAATCCCAAAGGGACAAGTTTTCAAGACTTGCGCAATACCAGATTATGCGATCCTGACTTAAGACTTATAACTATAAAGATTGGGTAAAGATTTATATATCTTTTTATTTGTAAAATTCATATGATAGAATTTCAATGGCACTATATACTTGAAATTGCTTTTGCTCTGGTATTTACTTATTTCTTCATTAAAAAAACTCGGCCAAGAATTACATTCCTTTTTCTAGGGTATCTTTTTTTTCTTATAAATGTAATAATTCAATTCCCTTTTAGATATTTGCAAAAACTTATTATGCCATATTTTTCTGCAGAAAGTTTAATTCCAATGATTATAATCACACTCGCAATAATTGTTATTTCCCAATTCACTAAATATTTTTCTCTGAAAAGATTTCTTAGAACAAGAAGTTATAAAAATGGAATTCTCTTCGGAATCGGTTGGTCAACAGTTGAATCTATAAGCTTATTTACAATAACTTTTTTCTCATATTTGTTCACAATTTTACCTTTTAGTTTTGATTACTCATACGCTATTGCCAAACAAATGCCTTTTCTAAGTTTTATTTATTTCTTCGTTGTAAATATCGCAACTACGGTTTTCGTAGTGATTTCAATAATAAAAGACAAAGGATTTTACTTAGTTTTAGCAATTTTATTTCAAGCATTTGTTCTAATTGGTATCAATTTAATAACTTCCTTTTCACAAGATTTAATGTTAATAATAACTTTTGTAATTAGTCTAGGAATAATCTTTAGATTCAATAGTGTAAAAAATATTAAATAAATAAATTACCTATACAATTTTAATTCCTCATCTCCTTCCTGACTCTTCAACCTCGCAACAATCTTTGGATTAGAAATACGATACAACTTTATAATTTTATCTGCCCCGCCCTTTGTTCTTAGCAATTTCTCCTGAAAATTAGTTGCATTAACTATTTGAGCATTCAAAAACTCTTTCAATGGCTTCTGCCACTTTTTAGGATTATTCTTAACATAATTAGCCCAAAAATCAACAAAATCATTTCTTGTTCTTTGATTATCCCCAATAAACCCCATTTTACCTCAACCTCCCAATTAATTCCTTAAACTGATTTATTTTTTCCTCATTCAAAAGCTCATCAAAAGTAACTCTCAAATGCCTCGCATCTTCCTTATCCTTTTCAGAAGTCAAAAGAGTTTCCTTAAAAGCAATAGTTGCTTCAATTGGAGCAAAAAAAACATCACAATCAGAAAAAGCATATTTTTTCCTCTCATCTAAAGAAATCAAATCTAATTCATCTTTAGCAAACTTTACTTCCATATTAGGAACAATTGTTTCTTTTTTAACATACCTAATATTTGAATTATCTTTCATCAATCTTTCATACATTTCATCAATATCGTCAGTTTCAATAACCTCAAAATTATTTGACAATTCCTTGTGTAAAGCAACAAACTTCTCTTTTGATAATCTTGGCAGTAATATATCAATATCTTCAGTTCCCCTTGTTCTTCCAGAAGCAATCGCGGTCAAACCAGAAATAATTACATAATCGCAATATTTTTCGACAATTTTACAAAAATTTTCAGTAAGTTCAAAAATTAGATTAGTATCATAAACTTTCATAAATATATTTAGCCTAGAAAATTTATAAACTTAACTAAAAAATAAACACCTAAATTTTATAAACAAAAACAATTTAATAAATTTTATGACAAAATATATTATTCCTCACAAAAATCCAGACACAGACGCAATCTGTGCTAGCATAATGCTACAAAAACTTCTAAAAGCTAGAGGGACTCAAGCAATCCCAATAAGATTAGGTGAATTAAATAATGAAACTAAATTCATCTTAGAAAAATTAAATATTGAAACCCCAAAATTGAAAACAGAATTCGAGAATGGAACTAAACTTTACTTAGTAGACCATAACGAGGCACAGCAATCTATTGAAAATTTAAATGAATGTCAAATTTTAGGGATTTATGACCACCACAAATTCAAATTAGAAACCTCAACGCCGCTAGAAATTAGAGCTGAACCCTTAGGTTCCACAAACTCAATATTAGCAAAAATTTTCTTTGAACAGAATATTGAACTTTCTCAAAAAGATGCAAAAATTTTAATTTCTGCAATACTCTCGGACACATTACTATTTAATGCTCCTACTACTACAAAAGAAGACAAAGAGATTGTAGAAAAACTAAACAAAATTGCGCAGATTGAAAATCTCGATAATTGGGCTCTTGAAATGTTTAATGCAAAGTCTAATTTGGGAAACATGGACATTGAAAAAGTAATCAAATTGGACTATAAGGAATTCAATTTTAAGGGAAAAAAATTAGGTATAGGAATAATGGAAACAACATCCCCAAGCTATGGACTTAGCAGAAAAAACGAAATTATAGAAAAAATGAAAGAACTTAAATCTAAAGACAAACTAGACGGTATTTTCCTATCAATCATTGATATTTTAAACCAAAAGAACATTACAATCTATCCTGAAAAATTTGAAAAAGAAATGTTATCAGAAGCTTTAAATGGAAAATTAATAGAAGAGAATATACAAAATCTTGGAAATCAAACATCTAGAAAAAAACAAATAGTTCCAGCGTTAGAAAAATATTTTTAATTTTAAATTATTCTTTCAAATATTCATCTCATCCCCGTTTCAAGAGATGTAATGATTTAACATACAAAGTATTAAATGACTAATTTTTTAAAGCTGAGATTTATTTTACCCCCACATTATCGTAAAGTTTTATAAATCAATAAAACAAAAAGAATTTAGAGATGGTAGAACCCAATGCAAAAATACATATAATTAAAGAGAGAAGATACACTTTTCACGGAGTTTTTGACCTTGAAAAAACTTATAACTATACGAAAGATTTTCTAGAACTTGCAAGAAGATATGCTCTTGAAATCCCCGATTTTCTTAAAACAGAAAGTCCAACCGAATCTGAAATTGAAGTTAAAATTAAAGCAAAACAAGATTTTAGCGAATATTATAGAAATCATATTGAGTTAATAATGACATTAAAAGGAAAGAAAGTTGAAGTAGAAATTGGGGCCGAAAAACAAAATCTTGTAAGAGGTTCTGCAAGAGTTGTTTTAAGGGGAAGTGTTGAGAAAAATTATAAAAAAGAAGAACCCAGTAATAAAATTTCTAAGTTTGTAGGATTATTATATCGAAAATATGTTGCAAAAGATGAAATGGGAAAAGCAGTAGGTTCAGTTGTTGATGATGTGAATTCACTTTTTGAAATATTTAAAGAAAATAGTTATCCAGAAATCTAAGTATTCTAAATATCCCAATATTTATAAATTATAACACTTTTTTTACTCTTATGGTAAAAATTACATTGCCAGATGGTTCAAAAAAAGAATTTAAAGGAAAAGTCTGCGGACTTGAAGTTGCAAAATCAATTTCCGAAGGTTTAGCTCGGCAAGCGATTGCTCTAAAAATAAACGGAGAACTTCAAGACCTAACCACGACCATCTGCAATGATTCTGAAGTTGAAATTATAACTCCCAAATCTGAGGATAGTTTAGAAATCTTAAGACATACAACTGCTCACGTTTTCGCTCAGGCACTTCTAAGATTATTCCCCGAAGCAAAAATCACAATAGGTCCAGCAACAGAGAGCGGATTTTATTATGATGTTGATTATGAGGATTTGACAGAAGATAAACTTCCCGCAATAGAAAAAGAAATGCAGAAGATTGTCAAGGAAGATTTGAAAATCACAAAAGAATATAAATCCCTTGAAGAAGCAAAAAAATATTTTTACAACAATGTTTACAAACAAGAACTTATTGATGCAATCGCCTCAGGAAAAGTTTCAGAAGAGGAAAAAGAAGAAGGTTCAATAGAAGGAGATAAATTTCAATTTTATACACAAGGAGAGTTTTCAGATATGTGTAGAGGCCCTCATCTTCCAAGTACTGGATTAATTAAAGCGTTCAAACTTGAAAAAATAACTCGTGCATATTGGAGAGGTGATTCAAAAAATAAACAAATAAATAGAGTTTATGGAACAGCATTTTGGAAAAAATCTGATCTGGATTCATATTATGAAATGCTTGAAGAAGCAAAAAAAAGAGACCATAGAGTAATTGGTAAGCAAATGGATTTGTTTTCAATTTCAGAATATGCCCCAGGAATGCCATTCTTTCACAATAGAGGAATGATAATTTGGAATGAACTAATGGACTATTGGATGAAAATCCATAAAGAAGATAACTATGAAATCATAAAAACTCCACTAATGATGAATAGAGATTTATGGGAAAAATCCGGACACTGGGACCACTATAAAGAAAATATGTATACAACTCATGTTGACGATAGAGATTATGCAATCAAACCAATGAATTGTCCCGGAGGAATTTTAGTATATAAAACAAAAACTCATTCATATAAAGAACTTCCAATTAAATCTGGAGAGATCGGAAATGTTCACAGACACGAACTAAGTGGTGCACTAACTGGGCTTTTCAGAGTTAGAACTTTTCATCAAGATGATGCCCATATTTTTATGAGAGAAGATCAAATTGAAGAGCAAATTTTTGGTGTTTTAAAGCTAATTGATATGACTTATTCAATGCTTGGATTAGATTACCACTTAGAATTATCAACTCGTCCAGAAGAAGGTTCAATTGGAGATGATTCAAATTGGGAAAAGGCAGAAGCAGGACTTAAAGCTGCTCTTGAAAAGTTTGGAAAAGGTTACAAATTAAATCCTGGAGATGGTGCATTTTATGGACCAAAAATTGATATACATCTAAGAGATGCTATTGGAAGAACACATCAGTGCGGAACTATTCAATTAGATTTTAATCTCTCAGAGAGGTTTGATTTAGATTATATTGATGAAAATAATGAAAAAGCAAAACCGGTAATGATTCATAGAGTAATCTTTGGTTCAATTGAAAGATTCCTTGGAATTTTAATTGAACATTTTGCAGGAAAATTCCCATTATGGTTATCTCCAGTTCAAGTTAAAATTATTAATGTGAATGATAGAAATATCCCATACTGTGAAAAAATTGCAAACGAATTGAAAGAAAATGGTTTTAGAGTAGAAACTGCATTTGACCATCAAACTGTTGGAAATAAAATTCGGCTTGCAAGAGACCACGACAAACCAAATTACATGTTAATTATTGGTGATGAAGATGAAAAAAAGAAAACTATCTCAGTTAGAACACGTAAATTTGAGAATGGCAAGAATGAGGAGTTTACCTGTAAACTAGATAAATTTATCAAAGATTTAATAAAGGAAAGAGAAAACAAAGAAATTAAAAATTAAAATAAGATTTATTCTTTAAAATACCTATTTTTTCTGTTTGGAAAATAAACAAAAATTAATTGATTGATTTTTATGGTTTACACTTCCATATTTAGAAGCTGATTGTTCACCAATAGCAAAAAATCCAATGTAAGGACAACCTAATTCATTACTAATAATTGCACTCTCTCTTTGAGAGTCGGATTCGTTTAAAACCTGTTTTCTAGCATAACAATTAAATACAAAACCAAAAACGGGCTCGCCACATTCTTTTTTTGCAGTCCTTGCAGTCTTTCTAGTAACATCAAGCAAGTCTTCTTTATTAAAATGCGCAATTGATAAAGCCACTCCTTTTGGAACTTTAGAAAAAAATTCCATGCTACCATCCCGATTAACTTTTCTTGGATGCCTTAACCAATACTCTCCATGCAAATCAAAAGTTGCAAATGGATGCTCCAAACCAATAGAATCAAAAATATCTCCTTTTGCAATTAATTCTTTTTCTTCTATCCCCAAAATGTCTGCATAATATTTACTCGCACTTTGATTATTAATTTCATAAACTCTCCTACCCTCAGCTTTGTTTACTAAGCCCAAATGCTTATCAACTTTCCAACCATGATTAGTAGTAATTTCAATTTTTGAATCTGTTAGAATTGTTGCCATTAAAATAGAATTCGTATAAACCTTATCATCTATGAAAATGTATGTTTTTTCATCACGATTAAAATCTCCCCCACTGCCTCCAAAAACTCTAGATTTATTTTGTAATACTTCTAAAACGCCAAGTAAAATATCTTCTTCACGACCACAAAATCCGTCAGCAAACAATAATGAACACATTTGAGTTTTTGAAAACATAGACTTTGTGACCAATTCTGAATCTCTAGATAAATTATCCAGCGAAACTTGGCTTACAATTTTACCTGCTTCTATGGGATTTTCTTTTACTTTTTCTGCCAATCCCAAACCGATTTCAATTGAATTTCCTTCAATAGCAATAACTGAAACACCCTCATAACAATAATTATCACTAGAAATTGGGCCAGTAACAGTGCAACCAAAAATCTTTGTTTCTTTACTAAATTCGGCAGTAAAATGTTTTAAAAATTTTTTTAAGTCATTATAATGAGTAATGAAAACAATAATATATTTGGGATTGTAAATCTTTTTCTTTATGGAACTTGAAAGTTCTTCTGCTAATAATTTTTCGTTTTTTTCTTTTGAATGAAAAACTGCTGCGTTTATATCTGCTAAATCAGAAACAGGATACCATAATCTAAGATTTCCGATTTTTTTCATATTAATCTCCCCTGAGGCATTCAAGATATTCAAGTATTTAGACAAAGTATGCCTTTCTAGATTTATTTTCTGACCTATATCATTTGATGTAATTCCTTTTTTTCCAAACTGAGAAATAATATTCTTTATCGAGATTAAAATTTCAGAATTTTTTTCCATTGTATTTACACAAAACTAATAGTTTATAAGTTTTATGAATATGGTTACCATAATCGAAAGATATTTAAATAAGGGGCAACAGATAATGGTTACCATATAGTGTGGTTAGACAATCATCCCTAATGTCCTAAAATCCATCCATTCCATCCAAGTTATTTTAGTCGGGAGGATTGTCTATATCTTTTTAAAATTTCAAACCCACAATTATTTACTTCTTTTGTATACAACTAAAACTTATAAAAAGAAAAAAATCAGTTTAGAAAAGATGGCCACAACTCAAATTTCTGAACTGGAAATCGAAAACCAATTTCTTCTTGAAAAACTTAGTCAATACCTAAAATTGAAAAATATTTGTATGCCCGAAAACCCCAAAATCGGTTATATTGATATTGAAACTACAGGACTTTCAAGAGATTATCATGAAATTACAGTTATTGGAATTTATGATGAAGAAGGTCCTAGAACTTACATAAATGGAGTTGACATGCATGATGCGCTACCACATTTAGAACAGTTTGATATTGTTGTAACTTTTAACGGAAAATGTTTTGATATTCCTTTTGTTCAAACTATCTCAGGTAAAGAATATGATTTTATTCATTTAGATTTAAGATATTTATTAAAAGAACTTGGACTTGCAGGAGGACTTAAAAAAATAGAAAAAGCGCTTGGAATTTCAAGAGCTGAAGAGGTAGCAGATGTTGATGGAAGAGAAGCTGTTAGACTCTGGCACCAATATAAAAAAGGAGATTATATGGCCTTAGATAAACTTCTAAAATATAATAGAGAAGATATTATAAATTTGAAAATACTTCTTAATTATTATCTGGACAAGAGTCTATAAAAGCCCGAAGGGTATTTTGAAAACCTCCATAGAATTCATATAAAGAATAAACAGAAATCTCAAGATCGTAACCCGCAATAGTTTCAGTTATAGGATTTGAAAACTCAGATTTGTTAGTAGCTTGGATTTCACTTATTGAGCCCTTCCTACTAAGCCAATAATGCCCCCAAATTTGAAGCAGATTAGCCATATTCTCAGCATTAATCGAATGATTACTCCCTTTAGACATGTGATATGGTTTTAATTTTGATGCAACCTCAGGTTTACCTGAAAGAACTAAATAATTTCGAACCAAGTTATGTAATGAATAGCCACGTTTAACAAATAAACTTTTTGATGATACAGGAAACTCAATTCCGCCTACCACCTCAGAATAAGGTCCTAAAACACTTTCAACTTTAATGCCCGAAATTAATTTTCCATAATCTCCATCAAAATCTCTTTCTCTGATAAAATCTAACCTTTTTTTTACTAATTCATCTAAAGTTTCTTCATTGTCAAATGAATTTTGAGAAGCTTTTTGTAAATGGTATGGTCTTAGTTCACTAAAAGAATCTAATTCGCCAATATAAGTCAGATATTGCATTAAATACTCATAAACTGATGCCATATTTACTATTTTGCCCATAGAAATTTGATAATCCATGCCAAGAACTCTTTCCTGGAAAGGGGTTTTTAATTTATCATACGATATTTCTTTTATCAAACTTTCTAAATTCCTACCTAAACTTTTTCTAATTGTATCAATTTTTTTTACCACTACTTCTTTTACATAATCTCCATCACTCCAAACTCCCTGTACAACTTTTGCATGATATGGTTTTAATTGCTCATAATCTGGGTTTATTTCTCTTGCTCTTCTTAATACTTCCTCAATATTTCCAATTGAAATTTTTTTTCTTATTGGATGAAATCTTCCATCTGGAAATCCATCATTCTCTAATAAAAACTCCAAACTTTCAGAAATAACTCTTTCTCTTAATCTGGCGGAGTCTTGTTTTGTTGTCATATTTATGAAAACCAGCAAAAATTTATTAAATTATTCATATTTCAAATATTTAATGAAAGAAGTTGAAATTACAAAAAATACCTATGATTCAATTTCAAAAGATTGGGAGACAAAACGTTCTTACAATTGGAAACCTGTGAAAGAGTTTTTAGAGTCTTTTGAAAACAAGAAAAATTTAAAATTATTAGATTTAGGATGTGGTACGGGAAGAGATTTAGAACTTGCAGAAAAACTCGGGTTTGAAAAGAATAATTGTATAGGTTGTGATTTCTCAAAGGGACAACTTAAAATTGTTAAAGAAAAAGGTTTTGAGACTAAAATTGCAAATATGGCTGAGCTTCCCTTTGAGAAAAATGGTTTCGATGTTATTGTTTGCGTGGCAGCATTTCATCATTTGATTTCAAAAGATACACAAAAAAAAGCACTTGAAGAAATGAAAAGAATTCTAAAATCTAACGGAAAATTATTACTTGTTAATTGGTTTCCTGAAAAAGATTTTGTGGAGAAACAAGTTGAAAAAGGAAAGTTTGAGTTTGTAAATGAAAAGATTGTAAAAGTTACATACACTTATGAAAAAAGCAAATTTGATAGATATTATTATTTATTTGAAGAACAAGAACTCATTGAATTATGTGAAAAAGAGTTTGAAGTTGTTTCAAAAGAATATTTTAAAGGAAATTTGTATCTTGTGCTCTCTTAATCTTAATTCCGAACTTCTATAACTGCTTTATTGCCATAAGGCGTAGCTAATTTTCTTGCTAAATCACCATATTTTCTTCTTGTAGATAACCATGCATCTAAATTATTATTGGGGCCATGAAGAGTTCCAACAACTAATACTCTACCATAAAAATCTTTCAAATCAAAAACAATTGAAGCACTATCAACCAAAGGATATTCTCCGACATTTAACCTCTCTTCTTCTGCTAAGGACTTAAATAAGGATTTAAAAAAATCATATTGTACCCTTCCAATAGATTTTATTCTTCTGTAAACCTCAATCTCGCCTTGCTCAACAAATGCCGGAGGCAACATTCTTCTTGTTGGCAATTCAATTTCTGTAGTGAAATCTCTTATAGAATATCCACAACTTTCACAAATATAAACATCTTTGTATGGTAAACAATAATGTCCGTTAGAATCACAATAATTTTGATTTGCTCTTGATTTCTTATGTCTAAGCCTTGAACTAATCTCGGAATCTGTTGAAAACTCATGATGAAAAGAATCAAAAAGCAAAACCATTTTTATTTATTTTAAAAAAAGATTTTATAAAATTTTATTATTACTTAAAGGAGTTAATTTTTTCAAAACTAGAAATTATTGAAATAAAACAATCTAAAAATTACTAAACTTTATAAAAACCCGCACAGAACTTTTACTTAGATGTCATACGAATTAATCATTTCTGAAAAACCACAAGCAGCAGCAAAAATTGCAGCAGCTCTAAATGATAAAGGAACTCCTGCAAAGCACAGAGAACTCGGAGTTAATTATTTTGCGATAGTTCATAATGGAAAACCAATTAGAGTTGGGTCTGCAGTAGGTCACTTATATGGATTAGCAGAAAAAGGCGGAGAGAGTTGGAGTTATCCTGTTTTTGAAACTGAGTGGAAACCAACTTATAAAACAAATAAACAGGCAAAATATACTAAAGATTATCTTAATGCACTAATAAAACTTGGAAAAGACGCAGATGAAGTAACAATTGCATCAGATTTTGATATTGAAGGAGAAGTTATTGGTTTAAATATCGTAAAACACGCACTTAAAAGAGAAGATGCTAACAGGATGAAATTCTCAACACTTACAAAACCCGATTTAATTAAAGCTTATGAAAATAAACAACCGCATCTTGAATGGGGACAGGCAAAAGCAGGAGAAACTCGGCATACACTTGATTGGTTTTATGGTATTAACTTGTCAAGAGCTTTTACTGAGAGTATTAAAAAAGCAACAAGGCAGTTCAAAGTTTTATCAACAGGAAGAGTTCAAGCCCCGGCACTTCATTTTTTAGCCGAGAGAGAGAGAAAAATTTTAGCTTTCAAACCGGAGAAATTTTCAGAAATATATCTTGATGGGGAGTGTAAAAGCACAAACATCAAAGCACAATATGAACTGCCGATTAGCAAAGTAAAAGAACTTCAAGAAGAAAATGAAGAAGGTGAAGAGACAAAAGTTAAAGATAGGTTCAAGATTTTTGATGAGAGCTGGGCGAACGTAGTTGTAAGTGAGACTAAAGGAAAGAATGGAAAAGTTTCTGCAATAGAATCAAAACAATTCAAACAAAATGTTCCGTTTCCTTTTGATTTAACTTCTCTTCAAATGGAAGCTTCAACAATGCTTGGTTTTTCCCCAAAAAGAACTTTAGAACTTGCACAGAAATTATATATTGACGGAGTAACTTCTTATCCTAGAACATCCTCACAAAAACTTCCTAAAGAGTTAAATTTGAAAAATGTTCTGACCAAACTAAAAGGAATACCAATATATAAAAATTTGGTGGAGAAAGTTGAAACAATTAACCCTTCTCTAAAGCCTAACGAAGGAAAAAAAGAAGATCCAGCCCACCCTGCAATTCATCCAACAGGAGAGATTCCAAAAAAACTTGAGGGGCAAGAACAAAAATTGTATGATTTAATTGTTAAAAGATTTTTTGCAGTATTTGGAAAACCTGCAATTCGTGAAACAAATACAATTGCAGTTGAAATTAACTCACATAAATTCATTTTGAAAGGTACAAGAACAGTTGAAAAAAACTGGCATGAATTATATGAACCTTATTTAAAATTTGAAGATGTTGAGCTTCCAAAACTTGAAAAGGGAAGTGAAGTTATAAACAAGAAAATTGAAAAAAAGAATAAAGAAACAACTCCTCCTAGAAGATATACGGATGCATCAATTATTCGTGAGCTTGAAAAGAGAAATCTGGGAACTAAAGCTACCAGAGCTGAAATTTTGTCACAATTGAAAAATAGAGGATATATTACTGGAAAATCTATCCAAGTAACAGAGCTAGGACTTAAAATGGACGAGGTTTTAGCAAGTGATGTTCCAAAGCTTGTTGATGAGGCATTAACTCGTCAATTTGAAGAAGATATGGAAAAAATCAGAGAAGATAAACAAGAGCCAGAAAAAGTTCTTGCAAGAGCAAAAGAAAATTTAAAAGGTATTCTCTCAGAGATTAAAGAAAAAGAAATCGAGTTGGGGAGAAAATTAACTAAAGCAAGTAATTTAGCAGAGAGAGAAATGTCTATTGTAGGAACTTGTCCAAAATGTGGTGAAGGAAAACTTGTAGTTAGGTTTTCACCAAAATTGAAAAAGAAATTTATTGCTTGTGATAAATATCCTAATTGTAAAACTATATTTAATGCGCCTCAAGCAGAGATAATTCGTGGAATACCCGACCAACCTCAAGAAGATGGTTCAATTAATGTTTTAGCAGGGAAAAGTGAGAACTCACTTAGAAAAGTTTGTATAAATCCAAAACAAGAAGAAAGCCCGACAATTGAAGAAGAAGGAATGCAGTGTCCAAATTGTAGCGAGGGTAAAATGCTTCTTAGAAATGGAATGTACGGACAATTTTTAGGTTGTTCTAATTATCCAAAATGTAAAACTATTTTTAGAATTATTAAAGGAAAAGTCATAATTCCTAAACCAAAGAAAGAGAAGAAAGAAAAGTAAAGTTTTTAAACAAATTTTCATTGTTTATTTTATTCATGGATGGAT